>CALKKN010000111.1 GCA_937995275.1 uncultured Lysobacterales bacterium
GTCACAACTTTCGTATGCAGGACGCGACCCACGGAAACTCTATATCGCACCGTGCGCCCGGTTCCATCGGCCAGTGCCAGACGCCGGGCCGGGTGTTCAAGGGCAAGAAGATGGCGGGACAGATGGGCGATGAGCGCGTCACCACGCAGAACCTCGAGGTCGTGCGCGTGGACGCGGAGCGCAACCTGCTGCTGATCAAGGGCGCTGTACCGGGCGCTGCCGGCGGCACCGTGATGGTGCGTCCGTCGACGAAGACGGTCCAGTAGGAATACACGGAGATAAGACCATGCAACTCACAGTAGCTGGCGGAAAAGACATCAAGGTCTCCGAGGCGACCTTCGGTCGGGAGTTTTCCGAAGCCCTCGTGCATCAGGTGGTAACCGCCTACCTGGCCGGTGGCCGTGCGGGGACGAAGGCGCACAAGAACCGCTCGGACGTGCGCGGCGGCGGCAGAAAGCCGTGGCGTCAAAAGGGTACCGGACGGGCGCGTGCCGGCACCATCCGCAGCCCGATCTGGCGGGGTGGTGGCGTGACCTTCGCTGCCGTACCACGGGACCACGCGCAGAAGGTGAATCGCAAGATGTACCGCGGGGCGCTGCAGGCGATCCTGTCGGAACTGGTCCGGCAGGAACGGTTGATCGTGGTCGATTCGTTGGATGTCGCCGAACCCAAAACCCGTGCCCTGGCGGCCATGCTGGCCGACCTGGACTTCGAAACGGGCCTGATCGTGAGCGCGGAGACGAGCGAGAACCTCTACCTGGCGTCTCGCAACCTGCCGGGTGTCTACGTGGTGGACGTGGCGGGCATCGATCCGGTGAGCCTGGTCGGGGCGGACAAGGTGGTGATGACCGTCGATGCGGTCGAGAAGATCCAGGAGTGGCTCGGATGAACAACAACCGTTTGTACCAGGTGCTGCTTGCGCCGCGCGTGACTGAAAAGTCAACGCAGGTGAGTGGAGATTCCAACCAGTACGTTTTCCACGTCGTGAACGACGCCAGCAAGTCCGAAGTGAAGGGCGCCGTGGAATTGCTGTTCGACGTCAACGTGGAGGCCGTCCGCATCGTCAACGTCAAGGGCAAGAACAAGGCGTTCCGCATGCGGCCCGGCAAACGCAGTGACTGGAAAAAGGCATACGTTCGCGTGCAGGAAGGTCAGGTCATCGACTTCCTGGGCGGTGAATCACTGTAAGGACGAAGATTCATGGCAATTGTCAAGGCAAAACCAACCTCGCCGGGACGCCGCGGTGTCGTCAAGGTCAAGCATCCGCACCTCCACAAGGGTGCGCCTCATGCTGCCCTGGTGGAGAAGAAGTCCAAGACCGGTGGCCGTAACAACGCCGGCCGGATCACGACGCGCCATCGCGGTGGCGGGCACAAAAGCCACTATCGCGTCATCGATTTCAAGCGCGACAAGGACGGTATCGTCGGGCGCGTGGAGCGGATCGAATACGATCCCAACCGCAGCGCGCATATCGCCCTGGTGCTGTACCGGGACGGCGAGCGGCGCTACATCATCGCGCCGAAGGGTCTGCGGGCCGGCGACAAGGTCGTCAGCGGCCGCGAGGCGGCCATCAAGCCGGGCAACTGCATGCCGTTGCGCAACATCCCGATGGGTTCGATGATCCACTGCGTGGAGCTCAAGCCCGGCAAGGGGGCGCAACTGGCGCGCAGCGCCGGCGCGGCCGCCCAGTTGGTGGCCCGTGAAGGTCAGTACGCCACGCTGCGCCTGCGGTCCGGGGAGATGCGCAAGGTCGAGTCGCGTTGCCGCGCGACGATCGGGGAGGTCTCCAACTCGGAGCACAACCTCGAGAAGCTGGGCAAGGCCGGCGCCAAGCGCTGGCGGGGCGTGCGCCCGACGGTTCGCGGTGTCGCCATGAACCCGGTCGATCACCCGCACGGCGGCGGCGAAGGCCGCACCTCCGGCGGACGGCACCCGGTGACCCCATGGGGCGTTCCGACCAAGGGTTACAAGACCCGCAAGAACAAGACGACGGACAAGTTCGTCGTACGTAAACGTTCAGGCAAGTAACAGGTAGAGCCATGCCACGTTCGATTAAGAAAGGACCGTTCGTCGATCACCACCTGATGTCCAAGGTGACCGCCGCTATCGCAACCAACAACAAGCGGCCGATCAAGACCTGGTCACGGCGTTCCATGATCCTGCCGGAAATGGTCGGTCTGACGATCGCCGTCCACAATGGCCGTCAGCACGTACCGATCCTGATCAGCGATCAGATGATCGGGCACAAGCTCGGCGAATTCGCGGCTACCCGGACCTTCAGGGGTCATTCGGGCGACCGCAGGACGAAGTAGGTGTCGCCATGGAAGTGACTGCACGATTGAGAAACGCGCGCATTTCAGCGCAGAAAGTCCGCCTTGTCGCTGACCAGGTGCGGGGCTTGCCGGTCGAACAGGCCGAGCAGCTCCTGACCTTCAGCAACAAGAAGGCCGCGCATGTCGTCAAGAAAGTGCTCCTGTCGGCGATTGCCAACGCCGAGCATAACGAGGGCGCGGACATCGACGAATTGAAGGTGGCCAGGATCATGGTCGACGAGGGCCCGACCCTCAAGCGCTTTCGCGCCCGGGCCAAGGGCCGCGGCAGTCGAATTTTAAAAAGGAACAGTCACATTACCGTGACCGTGGCCGACGACAGAATGGGACAAGCATAATGGGTCAGAAGGTACATCCGACAGGAATCCGGCTGGGTATTTCCAAGGACTGGAACTCAACCTGGTACGCCGACAAGGAAGAATACGCGGAACAGCTGCAGTCCGATCTCATGGTCCGCGACTATTTGCAGAAGCGCCTGGCACAGGCCGCGGTCAGCAGAATTCAGATCGAACGTCCGGCCAAGTCGGCGCGGATCACGATCCACACGGCGCGTCCGGGCATCGTCATCGGCAAGAAGGGCGAGGACATCGAGAGCCTGCGCCGCGAAGTGAGCGCGTTGATGGGCGTACCCACGCACATCACCGTTGCGGAGATCCGCAAGCCGGAGCTCGACGCCCACCTGGTGGCCGAAGGCGTGGCCCAGCAGCTCGAGCGCCGCATCATGTTCCGCCGAGCGATGAAGCGCGCCGTCGGCAACGCCATGCGCCTGGGCGCCCTCGGCATCAAGATCAATGTCGCGGGACGTCTGAACGGGGCCGACATCGCGCGCAGCGAGTGGTACCGCGAAGGCCAGGTGCCGCTGCATACCCTGCGGGCCGACGTCGACTACGGTCTTTGCGAAGCGAAGACCACCTACGGCGTGCTGGGAGTGAAGGTCTGGATCTACAAGGGTGAAATTTTCGACCTGTACGGTTCCGAAGGCGAAAACAAGCGTCAGCAGGCGACAGCCGGTTAGGGTCTGGTAACGCTTACCAGATCACTGCGCCGGGAGCCCATTTTGATCAATACTAAGGAACGATGAACGTAATGTATTACAGATACTTGAGAGAAGAGAGACGCAGTAGTGGGCAAAATGGGCCCCGTCCCTACGGGTTGCGAGCCCAAATGGCGCCATGCGGTGTTGCTCGTCACTCATTTGGAATCACCAAACTTCGCTCCTCGCGCCTTGCCTGGAGCCATTTGGGCTGGCAACGCAGCGAACTGGTAAGCGTTACCAGACCCTGAGGAGATTGAAGGATGCTGCAACCCAAGCGAACAAAATTCAGAAAGCAGCAGAAGGGCCGTAACCGCGGCCTCGCGCAGGTAGGCAACCGGGTCAGTTTCGGTGAGTTCGGGCTGAAGGCCACGACTCGCGGATTCGTCACCGCGCGCCAGATCGAGGCTGCACGCCGGGCGATCACGCGCTACGTGAAGCGCGGCGGCAAGCTGTGGATCCGGGTGTATCCGGACAAGCCCGTGACCAAGAAGCCGGTCGAAGTCCGTATGGGCAAGGGCAAAGGCAACGTGGAGTACTGGGTGGCGCCGATCCAGCCCGGACGGGTCATGTACGAAATCCAGGGCGTGACCGAAGAGCAGGCGCGGGAGGCATTCCGCCTGGCGTCGGCCAAGCTGGCGGTGAAGACCGCCTTCGTCAAGAGGTCAGTGATGTGATGGACGCGCACGATTTGAGAGCCAAGAGTGAACCGGAGCTGCGCGAGGAGCTCAGCGGGCTGCTGCGTGAGCAGTTTAACCTGAGGATGCAGCGCGGCATCGGCCAACTGGCCACGCCGCACGACCTGCGCCGTGTGCGCAGGGACATTGCCCGGGTCAAGACCGTGCTGAACGAAAAGCGACAGGAAGGTAAGACGTCATGAGTGCGACTGAATCGGTAAAACGGACGCGGACGGGCCGCGTGACCAGCAACAAGGCCGACAAGACGGTGACGGTAATGCTGGAGCGCCAGGTGAAGCACCCGTTGTACGGCAAGTACATGAAGCGGACGACCAAGGTCCACGCGCACGATGAGGACAACAGCTGTACCGAGGGCGACCTGGTACGTATTTCGGAATGCCGTCCGCTGTCGAAGACGAAGAGTTGGCGGGTGGTCGAGATTATGGAGCGCGCCGTCTAAGGCAGCTACCAG
>CALKKN010000112.1 GCA_937995275.1 uncultured Lysobacterales bacterium
TCATCCCGCTTTCGAGCATCTCGGGCCGGATCTGGCTTATCCGAATACCCTGCTGGGTCAGGGCCGTAATGCGGTTGATCTGATCGATGTGCTTGCGCGTGTACAGGCGGTGTCCGCTTTCCTTGCGCACCGGTTGTATCAGTCCATAGCGCCGTTCCCAGGCGCGCAGGGTGATAGCGCCCACGCCGGTAAGTTTCGAAACCGTGCCAATCGTGTACAGTTTTTCGCCAGGATGTTCAATGACCTTGGCCTGTGCGTTCATGTCTTGGTTCTCCGGCGTGATGCGGTCTCTGTAATGTCGATACCGAAATTATACATTACGATTCTCGTATATGCAAAAAATACCTGTACAAGACCATAAAATAAGTTGCAAAAGATGTACAAGAGTTGTACGCTTGTGTGTGATGGATGCAAGAGATGTGGTGTTTTTCGGCAGGTCAATCGACCCCGACTACCGCGAAAACGCATCACCACTGTAGATGAATTAGATAAGGTCCACTCAGCATGAGTACAGCCGCAAACAAAGCATCGAGCACCGTGCTCGCATGGACGGAACGCGGGCTCGTGCCGGACAGCGTGATCCGCGCCGGCATCCGGCGCCTCTGCCGTCAGCGTCTCCGGGACATCGAGGCGCATGATCCGGAAGCATCGGGCGCCCGGCTGGAGCATTTTGTCGAGCAGATGAATTCGTCCCCCGTCGCCCTGGTGCCGGAGCTGGCGAACGAACAGCATTACGAGGTGCCCGCCGAATTCTTCGACCAGGTGCTTGGCGCGCACCGCAAGTACAGTTGCTGCCACTGGGGCGAGAACGTCGAAACGCTGGACCACGCGGAAGCCGAGGCGCTGCGGATTACCTGTGAACGCGCCGGGATCGAAAATGGCATGGCGGTCCTCGACCTTGGCTGCGGCTGGGGTTCGCTCAGCCTTTGGATTGCCGAACATTATCCGGATTGCGCCGTTACCGCGGTGTCGAACTCAACGCCCCAGCGGCGGCATATCGAACGGCTAGCCAGTGCGCGCGGCCTGTACAACATCGAAGTCCAGACCCGCGACATGAACGACTTCGACACGCCCCGGCGTTTCGATCGCATCGTCTCGGTGGAGATGTTCGAGCACATGCGCAACTACCGTGAGCTGTTCCGGCGGATCAACGGCTGGCTGAAGCCCCGGGGTCGGTTCTTCATGCACATCTTCTGCCACCGCAGCTGTGCGTACGAATTCCTGGACCAGGGGCCGACAGACTGGATGGGCCGCCATTTCTTCTCCGGCGGCATCATGCCCAGCGACGATCTCCCGCTGCGTTTCCAGGAAGACCTGCGGCTGGTGCGCCGGGATCGCTGGGACGGCCGCTACTACCAGCGCACGGCCAACGCCTGGCTGGAGAACATGGACGCCCGCCGTGACGCGATCCTGCCGATCATGGCTGCCGCGTACGGTAAGGATCGCGCCGAGCAGTGGTTCCAGCGCTGGCGGATCTTCTTCATGGCCTGCGCCGAACTGTTCGGGCTGGAGGAAGGCCGCGAGTGGTACGTCGCACATTACCTGTTCGAACGGCGGGGGTACGACCATGATTGATGTGCAGGCTTGGTTTTTCGCGCTGGCCGGCATTGTCGCGGCCATCGTGCCCGTCTGGGTGCTCAGCGTCGTGCGCCGGGACGCCAGCGTCGTCGACAGCCTGTGGTCGCTGCTGTTCCTGATCGCGTTGATCGTGTACCTGGCGGCGAGCGAGGCACCGGGGCCGCGGAGCTGGCTGGTCACCGCGCTGGTCGCGGTCTGGGCGCTGCGGCTCTCGCTCTACATCACCGTGCGCAACCACGGGGAGCCGGAGGACCGCCGTTACCAGGCGATTCGCGCGAACAACCAGCCCCACTTCTGGCTGAAAAGCCTCTTCATCGTGTTCCTCCTGCAAGGTTTGCTGGCCTGGGTGATCTGTCTGCCCGCTCTCGCGGCTGTCGGCGGTCAGACGTCACCCGGGCCACTTGATTACGCCGGCGTCGCGTTATGGCTCGTGGGCATGTTTTTCGAGGTCGTCGGCGATTACCAGTTGACGCGCTTCCGCCGCGAGGAACGGGAACCGGGCGCCGTGCTGGACACCGGTCTGTGGCGTTACACGCGGCATCCCAATTACTTCGGTGAAGCGTTGCTGTGGTGGGGAATCTACCTGATCGCCTGCGCGGCGGGCGCCTGGTGGACGATCTTCGCGCCGCTGCTGATGACGTTTCTGCTGCTGCGCGTGTCCGGCGTAGCGCTGCTCGAAAAAGACATCGGCGAACGCCGGCCCGCCTATCGCGACTATGTCCGGCGGACCAACGCATTTCTGCCCGGTCCGCCGCGTCCCGCCCTGGAGAGCGGGCACAATCACGGAGGGACTCGCTGATGTCGGTGAAAGGCAACCTGCTGACGCTGTCGGGCGTGCTCCTGCTGGCCGGGTGCCAGGCCAGCCGGCCGCCGATGGAGACGGTCGATTACGTGGATCTCCCGCGGTTCATGGGCGACTGGTACGTCATCGCCAACATCCCGACCTTCCTGGAGAAGGATGCCCACAACGCCGTCGAGTCCTACCGGCTGGACAGCGACGGCACCATTGCGACCACCTTCACGTTCCGCAAGGGCGGCTTCGACGGGCCGGCAAAGGAATACCATCCGCGCGGCTTCATCCGGGACACGGCCACCAATGCCGAGTGGGGCATGCAGTTCGTCTGGCCGTTCAAGGGCGACTACCGGATCATCTACCTCGACGAGGATTACTCGGTGACGATCATCGGGCGCAACAAGCGGGATTACGTCTGGCTGATGGCGCGCACGCCCACCCTGCCCGAGCAGAAGTATCAGGAGGCGGTTCAGGTCATCGCCGACGCCGGGTACGACATATCGATGCTGCAGCGCGTGCCGCAGCAGTGGTGACGCCGTGAAAATCGCCATCATCGGCACCGGCATCGCGGGAAACGTCGTGTCCCACCGACTGGCGCCGGATCATGACATCACCGTCTACGAGGCGGCCAACCGGATAGGCGGCCACAGCAACACGGTCGACGTCGAACTGGGCGGGCGCCGCTGGGCGGTCGATACCGGTTTTATCGTCTACAACGACGTGACCTATCCGAATTTCCTCGCCCTGCTGGATGAACTGGGGGTCGCCTCCCAGCCCAGCGAGATGAGTTTCAGCGTCAGCGACCGGCACAGCGGGCTGGAATACAACGGCGCCTCGCTGAATGCCCTGTTCGCGCAGCGGCGTAACCTGCTGCGCCCGACCTTCTACCGCATGCTGCTCGACATCCTGCGTTTCAATCGCGAGGCGCCCGCGCTGCTCGAGGACCCCGAAGCGCCACTCACGCTCGGCGACTTCCTGGACGGCCACGGCTACTCCCGGGCCTTCATCGACCACTACGTCATGCCGATGGGGGCCGCAATCTGGTCGGCGATGCCGGAGGGCATGCGCCGGATGCCCGCCGCCTTCTTCATCCGCTTTTTCCACAATCACGGCCTGCTCAGCGTCAACGATCGGCCGACCTGGCGGGTGATCAGGGGCGGCTCCCGTACCTACGTGGACAGGCTGGTGGCCGGGCATCGCGACCGCATCCGCCTGAACGCGCCGGTCCAGTGGATCCGGCGGCATCCCGACTCCATCGAGTTGAAGGCGGCCGGCGCCGAGCCCGAGCACTACGACCGTGTGTTCCTGGCCTGCCACAGCGACCAGGCCCTGCGCCTGCTGGCCGACCCGACGCCGCAGGAGCGCGATGTTCTGGGCGCGATCCCGTACCACGGCAACGAGGCCGTCCTGCATACCGATGCCTCGCTGATGCCGCGTCGCCGGCGTGCCTGGGCCGCCTGGAACTACTACGTGCCGGAGCGGAGGGAGAACCCTGAAGCCAAGGTGATGCTCACCTACAACATGAACATCCTGCAGGGCCTCGATGCGCCCGCGCAGTTCTGCGTCACGCTCAACAACCGCGAGGCGATCGATCCATCGAAGATCATCGATGTCATCGAGTACGATCACCCCGTGTTCACGCCAGAAGCGATCGAGGCGCAGAAGCGGCACCGCGAGATCGACGGAGCCCGGCGGACCTATTACTGCGGGGCCTACTGGCGGTACGGCTTCCACGAGGACGGCGTGGTCAGCGCGCTGAACGCGCTGGAGCATTTCGAGGAAGACCTGCCGGCGGGCGGCATAGTACATGAAGAGCGCTATCTACTTCGGGCGAGTTAGGCACCGGCGCATGGCACCGGTGCCGCACGCTTTCAGTTACCGGATGTTCATGCTGTTCCTGGACCTCGCGGAGCTGCCGAAGGTATTCGAAGGACGCTGGCTCTGGTCCGCGCGCCGCACCGCGCTGGCCAGGTTCCGCCGCGCGGATCATGTTGGCGACCCGGACCAGCCGCTCGACGATGCCGTTCGCGACCTCGTGCACGCCGAGACCGGCTCGCGGCCCACCGGCCCGATTCGCCTGCTCACCCACCTGCGCTATTTTGGATTCGTGTTCAACCCGGTCAGCTTCTATTATTGTTACGATGCGGACGATACCCGGGTCGAGACGATAGTTGCCGAGGTCAACAACACGCCCTGGGGCGAGCGCCACTGTTACGTGCTGCCCCAGTCCATGAATGCGGGGCGGGGTGGTCACGGGCGCTACTTTCCGGAAAAGGTCATGCACGTGTCGCCCTTCATGGAAATGGATGTCCAGTACGACTGGCGCTTCGCGCCGCCCGGCGACTCGCTCACCGTGCACATGGAGAACGCCCGCGGCGGGCAGAAGGTCTTCAACGCGATCCTCGTCCTCGAGCGCGAGGACATCCGGGCCGGCACGCTGGCGCGGGCGTTGACGGGATACCCGCTGATGACGCTCAAGGTCGTCGCGGCGATCTACTGGCAGGCACTCAGGCTGTGGCTGAAGAAAGTGCCGGTGCACGATCACCCGGCGAAGAAAAGCGGCGTTCTGAAGGAGGTTCGATGAAATCGGTTTCGCTGGCTTCGCCCCGCCACCTGGCGGGCACCGTGAAGCCCAGCGCGCTCGACTGGCTGGCCCGGCGCCTGGTGCTGGGGCAGCTGCAGGGCCTGCAGCGCGGCCTGCTGTCCGTGGTCGACAATGGCCAGGAGCACCGGTTCGGCGCCGGAGCCGGCGGCGAACCGGCGGCGCAGATCGTCGTGGCCGATCCGCGTTTTTACAGCGAGGTCGCATTCGGCGGTTCGATCGGGGGCGGCGAGGCCTTCATGCACGGCTACTGGCAGTGCGACGACCTGGTTGCACTGGTCAGGCTGCTGCTCCGCAACCGCGCGGTGCTGGACGGCATGGAAGGCGGCGCCGCGAGGTTCACGGCACCGCTGCGGAAGCTGTTCCACTGGGTCAACCGGAACACGCACGACGGAGCGCGGCGCAACATTGCGGCGCACTACGATCTGGGTAACGAGTTTTTCGCGCTGTGGTTGGACGAAACGATGATGTACTCGTCCGCGATCTTCGAGCAGCCGGAGCTGAGCCTGCACGAGGCGCAACTGGCGCGCCTCGACCGCATCTGCCGGAAATTGCAGTTGGGGCCGGCGGACCACGTAATCGAGATCGGTACCGGCTGGGGCGGCTTTGCGCTCCATGCCGCGCAGCACTACGGCTGCCGCGTCACGACGACGACGATTTCGAGCGAACAGCACCAGTTGGCGCGCGAGCGGGTTGCCGCGGCCGGTCTGCAGGGCCGCATCGCGCTGCTGCAGGACGACTTTCGGGACCTCAGGGGCCAATACGACAAGCTCGTCTCGATCGAGATGATCGAGGCCATCGGCCATGATCTGTTCGCACCCTATTTCCGCAAGTGCAGCGAACTGCTGAAGCCGGACGGCGCGATGCTGATCCAGGCGATCACGATCGCCGACCAGCGTTACGACGAGTACCGCAAGTCCATCGACTTTATCCAGCGCTATATCTTCCCCGGCGGCGGCCTGCCCTCGTCGGCCGTGATGACTGATGCCGTGGCGCATCATACCGACATGCGCCTGCTCGGCCTCGAGGACATCGGGCTGCACTACGCGACCACGCTGCGGCACTGGCGCAGGAATTTCCTCGGCAGGCTGGAAGAGGTCCGGCGGCAGGGGTACCCGGAAGCCTTCATCCGCATGTGGGAGTACTACCTGTGCTATTGCGAGGGCGCGTTCCTGGAGCGTGCGATCTCCGACCTGCAGATCGTCTTCGCCAACCCCGAATGTCGGCTGGCGTTACTGTAGGAGCGGCTTCAGCCGCTCCTACAGCCTTTGGGTCTCGCAGCACATGAAACCGATAACCATCACCGTCAATGACCTGATGCAAAGTGGCTACAGCTACCAGCTCACCGAGCCCGAGGGCGAATATTTCCACCCGGAATTCAAGCCCGATCTGACGCCGGCGGAGATGCTGGAGATGGGCGTGTTCGGCGGCAAATACATGACCGACTGCCGGGACGAGTTTCCGGCTGCCTGGTTCGAGCGCGCCAAGCTGAGCCCCGGGCGCCGCGATCCGAAACTCAACTTTTTCGGCGTCGATGCCTCAAAGCCGCTGCTCTACTGGGTCGAGAAAGGCTGGATCTGGCCCGACGACCCGCGCGGCTGGTTCCAGTGGTACTGCCGGTACTACCGGGGCCGGCGCTGCGAAGACGACGAGCGGCAGGTGGCCCGCTGGAAAGCCATGACGCGCCACATTGCGCAAATCCGCAAAAATTGCGTCAGGGGCGACCTGCTGTGCCGGCCGCGCCAGCGCCAGGCATTGCTGCACTGGGCCTACGATTCGCGGCTTTTCTGACCGTCGGCCCTGCCCTTCCTGCGGCTACAGGGCGTCCCGCCCGTGCGGCTCCCACAGGTCCAGGCGGGGGCCCACCGGCACCACGCCGGTCGGGTTGATCATGTCGTGGCTGCCGTAATAGTGGTGCTTGATGTGATACATGTTGATCGTCTCCGCCACGCCCTCGTGCTGATACAGATCGCGGGTGTAGGCCCACAGGTTGGGGTAGTCAGCCAGCCGCCGGATGTTGCACTTGAAATGGCCGACGTAAACCGGGTCGAATCGGACCAGGGTCGTGAACAGGCGCCAATCGGCCTCGGTCAGGCGGTCGCCGAACAGGTAACGCCGGTTCGCCAGCCGGTGCTCCAGCCAGTCCAGGGTCTCGAAAAGGGGTTCCACCGCCTCCTCGTAGGCCTCCTGTGAGGTCGCGAAGCCGGCCTTGTAGACGCCGTTGTTGACGCAGTCGTAGATGCGGGTGTTGATCTCGTCGATCTGGTGGCGCAGGTCCTCGGGGTAGTAATCGCCCGGATGGGCGCCGATGCCGTCGAAGGCGCTGTTGAACATGCGGATGATCTCCGATGATTCATTGGAGACGATCGTCTGCTCCTGCCTGTCCCACAGCACCGGCACCGTGACCCGGCCGGAGTAATCGGGGTCGGCCGCGGTGTAGATCTCGTACAGGTAGCGGGCGTCGAAGAATGGGTCGGGAATGACGCCGTCGTCTTCGGCGAAGGTCCAGCCGTGATCTGCCATGTACCAGTGCACCACCGACAGGCCGATCATTTCCTCGAGGCCCTTGAGGTGCCGGAAGATCAGCGTGCGGTTGGCCCAGGGGCAGGCCAGCGAGACGTACAGGTGGTAGCGGCCGGGTTCCGCCTCGAAGCCGCCGCGGCCGCTAGGGCCGGGACGGCCGTCGGCGGTCACCCAGTTACGGAACTGGGCCGCGCTGCGTATGAAGTGACCTTCGTGCGCCTTGGTGTCGTACCACTGGTCTTGCCACTCTCCGTGTACCAGAAGTCCCATGATGAATGTCTCCTTTGTTCTCGGTCGGGCCGCGGGCGGCGGCGTTCAGAAGCGGTTGTGTTGGTAGTCGTCGAAGGCCTGCAGGACTTCCTCCCTCGTGTTCATCACGAAGGGGCCGCCGCGGGCCACCGGTTCGCGCAGGGGCTGCGCGGACACCAGCAGGAAGCGCGCGCCGCCAACGCTGCCCACGCGCACGGTGTCGCCGGCGCCCAGGATGCCGAGCATGCGGTGCTGCAGCGGCTCGCGACCGTCGCCGACGGCCAGTTCGCCTTCGATGACGAACAGGAAGGCGTTGTCGTCCGTGCCAACCTGCTGCTCGAATTCGGCGCCGGCGGGCAGTTCGACGTCCAGGTAGGTGGGTTTGACCCAGTCGTTCCGGACCACGCCGCGCGTCCCCTCGCTGGTGGCGCCGGCGATGACGCGTACCCGCGTGCCGTCTTCACGCTCTTCCAGGGGCACTCCGGACGGCGGGTACTCCTGGTAGCCCGGCGCGGTCATCTTGGCGCGTGCCGGCAGGTTGACCCACAGCTGGAAGCCGCGCAGCAGACCGTCCTCCTGCTCCGGCATCTCGGAGTGGACGATGCCGCGCCCGGCGGTCATCCACTGCACGCCGCCGGGCTCGATCACGCCCTCGTTGCCCGCGTTGTCCTTGTGCCGCATGCGGCCGGCCAGCAGGTAGGTTACGGTCTCGAAGCCGCGGTGCGGGTGGCTCGGAAAGCCGCCGATGTAATCCTGCGGCCGATCCGATTCGAAGCAGTCCAGCAGCAGGAACGGGTCCAGCAGGTTCAGCTCCGGCGTGCCGATGATGCGCGTCATCCGCACGCCGGCCCCGTCCGAGGCCGGCATGCCGGGCGTGGTCGCGGCGATTTCCCGGACTTCAGGCATGGGACGCCGCCACGGTGGGCCGGCGGGCCTGCCGATTGTCGATGGAGTAAGGGCCGGCGCCATGGGAAACCACCAGCAGCAGTCCGCCCGCGATCGACAGGTTCTTCATGAAGAACAGCATTTGCGTCGGATCGCCCAGGTTCGAATGAAAGATCAGTGTCGCCAGGATCGTAAAGCCGGCCATCAGGAATGCCGTGATGCGGGTGTGCCAGCCCAGCATGAGTAGTATGCCGCCCGCCACTTCGAGCAGGATCACCAGCGGCAACAGCGCGCCGGGAAGGCCCATGGATTCCATGAAGCCCTGCGTGCCGGAATAGCCGGAAATCTTGTTGAGGCCCGCGAGCAGGAACATCAGGGCCAGCAGCACACGGCCAACGGGAGCAGCGAGTTCTTGAAAAGTTTTCATGTCGTTCTCCAGAGTATGTGAATGGACGAGTGAAAGGCTAACTGTTGCTCGTAAAGAAAAAAACAGGGTTATTTGCAAATAATAGTTCTGTAAAATAGAACAATGGATGTCTACGAGGAGATGCGGAACTTTGTGCGGGTGGTCGAGGCGGGCAGCATCAGCCGGGCCGCCGAACAACTCGGCCTGGCCAAGTCGGGCGTCAGCCGGCGCCTGGCGGACCTGGAGAGCCGCCTCGGCGTGCTGTTGCTCACCCGCACGACGCGCCGCTCCAGCCTGACCGATGCCGGCAGAATGTACTACGAGGGGGCGGTCAGGCTGCTGTCCAACGTGGCGGAGCTCGACATGCTGGTGGCCGACAGCGAAGCCTCGCTGGAGGGCCGGCTGCGGCTCGCGGCGCCGCTGTCCTTCGGCCTGGCGCACCTGGCGCCCGCCATCGAGGCCTTCATGCAGACCCACCCGGGCGTCCTGATCGACATCGACTTCTCCGATCGCCAGATAGACTTGGTGGCGCAGGGCGTCGATCTGGCGATCCGGATCGCCGAACTGCGGGATTCCAGCCTCAAGGCGCGGCGCATCTGCCCGATCCGGCTGATGCTGTGCGCCAGCCCCGTTTACCTCGAACGGCACGGCACGCCCCGGCGCCCCGAGGAGTTACTGCAGCATCGTCTGCTGCATTACGACATCGGCGGTGGCCCGGTGCTGAGGTTGTCGGACGGGCGCGGCGGCGAGCAACCGTTGCAGCTGGAGCCGCGCCTGGTGGCCAACAACGGCGATTTTCTGCGTGACATGGCTGTCGCCGGGCACGGTATCGTCATGTCGCCGACCTTTATCGCCTGGCAGTCGGTCGCCGTCGGCGACCTGGTGCCGCTGTTGCGGGATTACTGGCCGCCGCCGCTGAACGCCTACGCGGTGTACCCGCAGACCCGTTACCTGTCGCGCCGGGCCCGCGCCTTCATCGACTTCCTGGCCGACCGGTTCGGCGCCAATCCGTATTGGGACCAGTAACGAGCGTTTCGCCCGATTTCGAGCGCGCGGTGCCCTATAATCGGGGACCACGAAACCTTACGAATGGAGCGTGACAACCGTGCAACTTCGTTTTTTGATACCCGCTGGCCTGGCGGTCTGCGCGCTGGCGAGTCCCATTCAGGCGGGTGAGCTCGTCCGCCAGTTCTCCGGAGACCGCAGCACGCAGACCGCGGAATTCGAGGTGGCCGCGCCGTGGCTGCTCGACTGGCGCGTCAACAGCGATTTTCCGAGTTCGATGGGTATCTCGGTGACGCTCGTGAACGCCAACGGCGCCTACGAAGGCCTGGTGCTCAAGACCAAGGCGCCGGGCAACGGCGTGCGGCTGATACAGCAAGGCGGCCGCTACTCGTTCAAGGTCGATGCCACGGTGGCCAACTGGAGCCTGAAAGTCGAGCAGCTGACACGGGAGGAGGCGGAGCTCTACACCCCCAAGACCAGCGGGCTGCCGGACTGACCTCGCGATGCTGAATCTCTACGCCGTCGGCATGGCGGTCAGCATCCTCGTCTACCTGGTGGTCGGCAACTACGCCGGCCGCCGGGTCAGGAAGCTCGAGGACTACTTCGTCGCCGGGCGCCAGGCGCCGACGTTGCTGATCGTCGGCACCCTGGTGGCCAGCCTGATGAGCACCAATGCCTTCATGGGCGAATCCGGGCTGAGCTACTCGGGCTTCCCGGCGGTCATCATCACGCTGACCGCCATCAATTGCATCGGCTATGTGGCCGGGGGCCTGTTCTTCGGCCGTTTCCTGCGCCGCAGCCGGGCGTTGACCCTGGCCGAGTTTTTCGGCCGGCGCTTTGACAGCCGCCGCGTGCAGCAGGTGGCCGGCATAACCATCGTGCTGGGTTGCACGGCCTACCTGGTGATGGTCACGCAGGGCACGGCCACCATCGTCCACGAGGTGACCGGCGTGTCGTATCGCGCGACGCTGATCCTGGCCTGGCTGGGCTACACGGTGTTCACGCTGTACTCGGGTTCGCGCGGCGTGGTGCTGACCGACACGATGATGTTCCTGCTGTTCGGCGCGGTGGCCTTTGTCAGCCTCGGCTTCATCGTGCAGGCGAACGGCGGCTGGTTCGCGACCGTCGAGGGGCTGGCCGTGTTCGCCGACAAGCCGGGGATCATCTCCTGGCACGGTGCGGTCGGTCCGGAAGGCGTCTGGCAAACACCGGCGGAGACGTTGGTGTATGCGATTATCCTGGGCCTGGCCTGGGGCATCGTGGTGGCGGTCAGCCCGTGGCAGGCCAGCCGCTACCTGATGGCGCGCGACGAGCACACGGTGATTCGCTCGGCCACCATCACGGCGGGCGTGGTGATGCTGCTGTACCTGGTGCTGATGTTCGCCGCCGCCTCGGTCAACCTTTCGCGGCCCGACATCGAGCCGGCCCAGGAGGTCATGGTCTGGGCCGCGATGAACCTGCTGCCGACCCTGGCCGGCGTGCTGCTGATGTCGGGCATCCTGGCCGCCGGACTGTCGTCGGCCTCGACCTTCCTGTCACTGGTCGGCTTCAGCGTCAGCAATGACATTCGGCCACGCCCGTCGCAGGACGATGCGGCCCCGGTCGGGCCGGCGGAGGAAGCG
>CALKKN010000113.1 GCA_937995275.1 uncultured Lysobacterales bacterium
TACGGCCGTTCTGTTCGCGCAGGTGTGCCAGGACATCGGCCTGCCCAATGGTGTGTTCAATCTCGTGCAGGGCGACCACAAGGCCGGGGCGGCGCTGGCCGAGCATCCGGAGGTCGGCAAGGTGGCGTTCACCGGCTCGACCGAGGTCGGCCGTATCCTGCGGCGCGCGACCGCCGGGACCGGCAAGAAACTGACGCTGGAGCTGGGCGGCAAATCGCCGTACATCGTGTTCGAGGATGCCGACCTGGACAGCGCGGTCGAGGGGCTGGTCGACGCGATCTGGTTCAACCAGGGCCAGGTCTGCTGTGCCGGGTCACGCCTGCTGGTGCAGGAGTCCGTGGCTGACGATCTCCATACGCGGATCCGTGAGCGGATGGCCCGGCTGGTGATCGGCGATTCACTGGACAAGGGTGTCGACATCGGGACGCTGGTCGATCCGGTTCAGCTCGACAAGGTGGGCAGGCTCGTCGAACTCGGCGTGGAGGAAGGCGGCAAGCTGTGGCAACCGGACTGCGAGTTGCCGGACAGCGGTTGCTATTATCCGCCGACGCTGCTGACCGACGTGCAGCCGTCGGCGACGCTGGCGCAGGAAGAGATCTTCGGCCCGGTCCTGGTTTCGATGAGCTTTCGCACGCCGGCCGAGGCCGTCGGACTCGCCAACAACAGCCGCTATGGCCTGGCGGCCAGCGTCTGGACGGAGAACATCAATCTCGCGCTGGACGTGGCCCCGCAGCTCAAGGCGGGCACGGTATGGGTCAATTGTACCAACCAGTTCGATGCAGCCGCCGGCTTCGGCGGGTACCGCGAGTCCGGTTTCGGCCGCGAGGGCGGCAAGGAAGGCCTCTACGAATATGTCAAGCCGTTCTGGGAGTCACGCCTGAGCAAGGAGCCGGTGCAGCAGCTTCCGCGTTTCGCCCCGGTGGACGCTGAGCTGGAGGAGGCGCCGCGCATCGACCGCACCGCCAAGCTCTACATCGGCGGCCGGCAGGTGCGTCCCGACGGCGGTTACAGCCACGCTGCGTGCGATGCCGCCGGCCGGGTGATCGGCGAGGTCCCCGTCGGAAACCGCAAGGATATCCGCAACGCGGTGGAAGCGGCCCGCGCGGCCACGAGCTGGTCCGGCACCACTGCCTACAACCGTTCCCAGGTGATGTATTACATTGCCGAGAACCTCGATGCGCGGGCGGATGAATTCGTGCAGCGCATCGACCAGCTGAGCGGCCAGGGTCCGGTCGCGGCACGCGCCGAGCTGGAGCTGTGTGTGCGGCGCATCTACAACAACGCGGCAATGGCTGACAAGTTCGACGGCCGGGTGCACGCGACACCGTTCCGCAACGTCACGCTGGCCATGCGGGAGCCGCTCGGCGTCATCGCCATCGTGGCGCCCGAGGAGGCGGGGCTGTTGGGATTCGTGTCGACGGTCATGCCCGCTATCGCTATGGGCAACCGCGTGGTGGTCGTGCCTTCGCAGCACTACGCACTGCTGGCGACTGATTTCTACCAGGTGCTGGAGACCTCCGATGTGCCGGCCGGCGTCATCAACATCGTCACCGGGGACCAGGACGTGCTCACCGAGGTGCTGGCCAGACATTACGACATCGAAGGCATGTGGTACTGGGGCAGCCGGCGCGGCAGCCGCACGGTCGAGGAGGAGGCCGCCGCGACGATGAAGCGTACCTGGGTCAACCACGGGCTGTTCCACGACTGGACGGACGACCAACAGGCCCAGGGCGGGGCATTCCTGCGCCGGGCGACCGAGACCAAGAACATCTGGATCCCGTACGGCGAGTGAGCGCCGGTCAGTCCGCGGCGACGCCCAGTTCCATCATGACCCACTCGCCGTCCTCCGACTCGACCACGGTCGGCGCCTCGATGGCGATGTTCGCGGGTCCGAATTCCGCCTGGTCCAGAAAAGCCGTCCTGACCGCCTCGGCGCGGGCGTCGGCCAGCGCCTCGAGATCCTGAGTGGTGATCTCCTCGGCCGCCAGCAGGCGGTCACGGAGGTCGGCGGCATACGCCAGTTCGTCGAGCACGGGCTCGGCCTCGGGGTCGTCTTCCGGCGGGGCCCGGTGGGCGGCCTTCACATCCTCGAGGGGTACCTCCGGAAAGCGTTCCATGTGAATGTCTTCGAGCACGACCCGGACTTCGTCTATCAGCATCCGCAGTTCATCCTCGCTGCCGGCGTGTTCCTGGCCCATTCGTTCCAGAACCGTCGACCGCAAGCGTTGATACTGTAGCGCCGGTGTGTCGACAGCGGGGTCGTATGCGCCGGCGACCGCGATGGTCAGTTCCGGCCGCTGCTGCAGCGCCTGCCGGAGTTGCAGGATTTTTTCCCGTTCGGGCGGCGTCAGGTCGTAGCGCCCGGCGAGGAACTGGAACTGACCCAGGTCTTCCGACTCGATCCCGACCAGGCTGCCCAGCAGCCGGAACGGGGCCGACACGACCTTCGTGATGAGACCACTGATCGCCTGCCAGATGACGCCGCCGATCCGGAATTCGGGGTCATTGATATCCCCCTCGACGGGCAGATCGATGTCGATGACCCCGTTGGCGTCCTTCAGCAATGCCACGGCGAGCCCCAGGGGCAGGCTCGCGGCGTCCGGGCTGTCCACGGTATCGCCCAGCACGAGGTCGCTCATGACGATGTCGTTGGCGCCCTGCAGCTGGCCTGCGTCGATGCGGTACTGCAGGTCGAGATCGAGTTTGCCCCCGGCGATCTCCCGTCCCGCGAACTGCGCTGTGTAGGCCGAAAGATCGGCCATCGGCAGGTTGCGGAACTCCAGGGATACGTCCGTGTGCCGGATCGGGTCCATGGGATCCATGGTTCCGTCTATGCGGGCCAGGCCGTAATCGTCCACCTGCCCCTCGAGGCTGACCAGGGCCGGTTCGGCGCTGGCCGTGTCGACCGTCGTCACCCTGCCGTCGAGACCCCGCACCTGCGTGGCGAAGGGCAGCGGCAGGGAGAAATCGGAGAAATCCAGCGAGCCGTCCTCGACCAGAATGCTGCTGATCACCAGGGCAGGGCGCGGCCCCTGCGGGGCGGACCCCGTCGAATCATCCGTGATCGGCTCGGCGGGCACCAGCAGCCCATCCAGGTTCGTGGTCAGGTCCTCGTTGATGACCACCCGCGCGAAAGGCTGGTCGAACCTGACGGTCGACAGCCCCAGGGTGCCGGCGGCCCGATCCGCCTCGAATCGATCGATGTGCAGGGTCTGCCATTGCACCAGGGGTTCGTTTCCGCGCGGGTCGGTGGCCCGCAGGCCGCTGATCGTCAGTTCGCCCGCGGCTGTCACCGCGCCGCCCTGCAACACGGTCACGTCGGTGGTCGAGTCCAGGACGCCCTCTTCAAGCTGGATTCTGAGCCCTTGCTGGACGTAGGGCTGCGCGAGCGGCAGCGGAATCTCGTGGACCGTTGCCGTGCCTGACGCCGTCAGGGCCGGGAGCGCTGTGACCTGTCCGTCGAAGCGGAATCCGCCCCCGGCGGCCAGCGCGCCCGAGAGTTCGACCGGAAACACCGCCTCCGCTTCGTTGCTGATCCCGGTGACGCCCAGTTCAAGGTCCTGGAAGTCCACCACGGCGGCTGGTTCGACGCTGTTGTCGGTAAATCCGACCCGGCCACCGGCAATTCGGAACGCATCCAGCCGCATCCGCCAGTCGGGCGCCTCCGGCTCGGCTGCGATGACGGACCCGGAATCGCCCCCGGGGGCTGCAGCCTCCGCATTCGCCAGGGCGGCCAGGCTCAGTTCGCCGTCACCGGTCAACCAGGCGGTCATCTCGGGATTCGACAACTCGACGCTGGCCACGGTCAGTTCCCGCTCGGGGAAACGCAAAGCGCCGCCGCGCGCGGTCAGCGCGGGTAGAACCAGAAACTTGGTGGGCGGTGTCAGCCCGGCCACCGCCAGCTCCGTCAGGTCGGCCTCGATGCTGTCGAGTTCCAGGTCGACGCTGCCGTCTTCGAGTTCGACGATCCGGTAATCCGTCCGCAGCGACAGGTACGCCTGCATCGATTCGAGCGGCATCACCGCCTTCAGGTAGGCAATGGTCTGATGCAGCGGTGAGTTTTCCAGTGCAAGCTTGCCTTCGGAATGCAGCGGGCCCAGGCTGATGCTTCCCTGCCAACTCAGGCGGGCGTCGTCCGGCAAGCGGATTTCGACAGCCTGGCGGCCGAAGCGGTCGGGCAGGGTGTTGAGTTCCTGGACCGATCCGGTGATCGGCCCAAGCGTCAGTTCGACCGGCTCGGCGGGGACGTTGTCGCGAACCAGCACCACCCCGTCGCTCAGACTGAGATCATGAATCAGCAGACGCGGCAGCGCGGCCGAACCCGGGGGGTCCGCTACGGCCGGCCCGGTGTCAGCCTCCAGGCCTGCCAGCAGACGGCTCAGACGGCTGTCCCCGGGCGCAAACCTCTCGAAGCGCAGCCTGGCGCCCTCCAGTCGGACTTCGCGATACGTCCATGCCCAGCGAAACAGGCTGGAGAGTTGGAAGTTGACGAACAGACGATCGAAAGCGATCAGCTGAGCACCATCGCTGTCCATCAATTCGAATCCGCTGATTTCGAGGCTCAGCACGTAGGGATTGAACCGCACGCGTTCGATACTGGCCTCGCGGTGCAGGTTGTCCCTGACGGCTGCCGTCAAGAGTCGCTCGACCAGCAGAGGCACCGCGAAAAATCCGCCGAGCGTGTACACCAGCAGCAGGGCAGCAACCCAGAAGCGTTTGCGGCGCGGGTGCAGCCAGTGGCTTGCCGGGCTCACGCCCCCCTCTCATCCGCTGACCCCGATTCGCTCGATGTTCCCGACATGCGCACTATCCGAGTTGCCGTTTGACAATTTTAAGCTTATCAGCAAAGCCGATTCGTTATAATGTGGCGACAGGCGGGGGACGATCGTACCCCGTCAATCTGAATTCGGTAGGCAGCACCTGGACCCCCCATGAGTTTTTGTCGCTTCCTGATGATCATCGCCGTTTCGGCCCTGCTGGCTGGTTGCGCCTCGATGGTGGCTACCGCGGGCAGCGGGCTGGCCGGCAATCTGAATGCCGCCATCATGAACCAGGATGACCCGGAACTGGTGCGCGACGGGGCGCCCGCCTACCTGCTGATGCTCGACAGCTTCGTCGAAGGGTCACCCGACAACGAGGCGGCCCTGGGCGCCGCGGCGCAGCTGTATTCAGCGTACGGCGTCGTCTTCGTGGACGATCCGGTGCGTGCCCGCAAGCTGACGACGCGGGGACGCGACTATGGCCGCCGGGCGTTGTGCGCGGCCGCCGAAGAAGTCTGCGGCATCTGGGACCTTCCCTACGACGAGTTCGTCACGCAACTGGAACAGCTGGACCGCAGGCAGGTTCCCGCGCTGTACACCTTCGGCCTGAGCTGGATCGCCTGGATCCAGGCGCACAGCGATGACTACGCAGCGCTCGCCAAGCTGCCGCAGACCCAGGCTGTGCTGTGGCGGGTGCAAGAGCTCGACCGCAGTTACGAGGAAGCCAACATCGAACACTACCTCGCGGTCCTGAATACCATCCGGCCGCCGGCGCTTGGCGGCGACTTCGATGCCGGGCTGCGTCATTTCGAGCAGGCATTGCGGGTTTCCGGCGGGCGCGACCTGAGCATCAAGGTGAACTATGCAAGGTACTACGCCCGCACCCTGTACAATCGCGAATTACACGACCGCTTGCTGGGGGACGTGCTGGCGGCCGACCCCGTGGAGCCCGGGCTGACCCTGTTCAACACGCTGGCCCAGGACGACGCCAGGGAGCTGCTGGCCAGCGCCGAGGACTATTTCTGACGGAGAACTCTATGAGTGAACGCAACAGCCTGTGTGCCCTGATCTTTGGCGCGGCACTGCTGATGGGCGCCGGCCCCGCGCTGGCCCAGACGCTGAAAATAGCGACCATTGCGCCCGAGAGCTCTTCCTGGATGCAGGATATGCGGGCGGCGTCCGCGGTGATCGAACAGCACACGGAAGGCCGCGTCAAGTTCAAGTTTTACGGCGGCGGCGTGCAGGGCAACGAAAAGCAGGTGCAGCGAAAGATGCGCACCGGCCAATTGCATGGCGGCGCGTTCACTTCCGGAGGCTTGAACCAGTTCTCGCCGGACGCGGATCTGTTCTCACTGCCGCTGCTGTTCAATACCATCGAAGAAGCCCGTTACGTGCGGACGCAGCTGGAACCCGAGATTTGCGGGCGGCTGGAGGAATCCGGATACGTCAACTTCGGTCTGGCAGCCGCGGGGTTCGCCTACATGATGTCCAACAAGCCGCTGCAAACCCTGTCCGACCTCGAGGGGCGCAAAGTCTGGATTCCCGAGGGTGACCCGGCCGGGTTCGCCGCATTGCGGGCCCTGGGCATTGCCCCGGTTGTCATGCCGATCACCGACGTCATGACCGGCCTGCAGACGGCGCTTCTCGACAGCGTTTCGGTGCCGCCGGTGGGCGCAATCGTCTTCCAGTGGCACACGCGCCTCAAATTCATCACGGATGTGCCGACGGCCTACGTGTACGCGGCCTTACTGATCGACAAGAGGGCCTTCGATCGAATCGATCCGCAGGATCAGCAGGTGGTGCGCGAGGTGATGGAGGGGGTCTACCGCAAGTTCGATCAGAACGGCGTCCGGGACAATGAAGAGGCACTGCAGGCCCTGCTGGACAGCGGACTGCAACTGGTGGAGCCGGAGCCGGCCGAGATCGACCAATGGCGTACCATCGTGAGTCGCTCGCATGAGAAACTGGCGCGCGATGGCGTATTCGACGGCGAGGTGCTGGAGCAGATCCAGGTATTGCTGGAGGGTTACCGATCGGGCCGGACCGTGGCGGAACGGTGACCCGCGCACGCGGTTCTTTGCTCGGCCGCCTGGAACGCGTGGGGCGCCTGGCCGAGGACGCGCTGCTGGTCACACTGCTGACGGGGCTGATCCTGCTGTCTGCGGGCCAGATCCTGCTGCGCAATTTCTTCAATATCGGCTTCATCTGGAGCGACGAGGCGCTGCGTATGCTGGTCTTGTGGCTGGCGGTGGTCGGCGCGGTGGCTGCGAGCCGCAGCGACAAGCACATCAACATCGCCGTTCTCGACCGGTTCCTGAGGGGCCGCCTGAAGACCGGCAAGGACATCCTGATCCACGCGTTCACCGCGGTTATCTGCGGCGTGGTGGCCTGGTATGGCCTCGCTTTCGTGCGCACCAGCCACGAATTCGGCGATGTCCTGCTGGGCCAGGTGCCGGCCTGGATTCCGCAGCTGGTGTTGCCCGTGGGATTCGGTCTGATCTGTTACCGCTACGCGCTGTTTACGTGGGCTGACACGATGCGCCTGTTTCGTGCGGAGAAGGCCGGGTAATGGCTGCCGCCCCGTTGCTGATCCTGCTGGCCCTGCTGGGTACGCCGTTGTTCGCCATCATCGCCGCCAGCGCCATGCTCGGCTATCTGCGGGAAGGCATCGACCTGCAGGCCCTCGCGATCGAGTTTTACGGCATTGCCGAAATGCCGATTCTGCTGGCCATCCCACTGTTCACCTTCGCCGGCTACCTGCTGAGCGAGAGCGGCGCGCCGCGCCGGCTGGTGCGGCTGACCCAGGCCCTGCTGGGTTGGATGCCGGCCGGGCTGGCCATTGTGTCGCTGGCCGCCTGCGCCTTTTTCACGGCCTTTACCGGGGCTTCGGGCGTGACCATCATCGCGCTCGGGGCTTTGTTGTTTCCCGCCCTGCAGCAAGCGGGCTACCCTGAAAAATTCAACCTCGGGCTGGTCACCTCCGCGGGCAGCCTCGGCTTGTTGTTCGCGCCGTCGCTGCCGCTGATCCTGTACGGCATTGTGGCCGAAATCTCGGTCGAGGACCTGTTTCTCGCCGGCCTGCTGCCCGGATTCCTGATGCTGGTGATCCTGTCCGGCTACAGCGTCTGGAAGAACCGCGCGCTGCGCGAGCCGCTGGCGAATTTTTCCTGGCGTGAGGTCGGCGCGGAGGTGCGCGAGGCCGCCTGGGAGATACCGCTGCCGGTGGTCGTGCTGGGCGGTATTTACAGCGGGTATTTCGCGATCTCCGAGGCCGCGGCGGTGACCGCCCTCTACGTGCTCATCGTCGACGTGGCCATCCTGCGCGAGATTCCACTGCGCAAGCTGCCGGAAGTCATGCGGGAATCGATGGTGCTGGTGGGGGGCATCCTCGTCATCCTGGGCATGTCGCTGGCGTCCACGAACTACATGATCGATGCCGGCGTTCCGCAACAGCTGCTCGAATTCGTCAGTGGCCTGGTCCGCGGCGAAATGACCTTCCTGCTGCTGTTGCTGCTCTTCCTGCTCGCGCTGGGTGCGATCCTGGACATCTTCTCCGCCATCGTCCTGGTCGTGCCGCTGATCCTGCCGGTGGCGCTGCAGTACGGAATGGACCCCGTGCACCTGGGCATTGTCTTTCTGGCTACGATGCAACTGGGCTACATCACGCCGCCCGTGGGACTCAACCTGTTCATCGCCAGTTACCGTTTCGATCGCCCGGTCGTCGAGCTGTACGTCTCCACGCTGCCGTTCTTTTTCTTTCTGTTGCTTTCGGTCGCGGTCATTGCCTTCTGGCCCGCGTTGTCCCTGGCCTTCCTGAATTGAATCCAAAAGGACCCCATTGAAGGGGCTGCTGGTTTATACTGTGACGCACGGCGGCGGCCTGCGCCAGAGGGGTGTCATGCACGTTGCGTCGGCGCCCTCCGGGCGGCTCCCGCCGGGTGGATAACCAGTACCCATAACAACTTTTCAGGCAGGTCAGGCATCCCATGTCGTTGCTCGAACCGTTTTCGAAACCGCGCTGGCAGCACCGTAAGCCCGAGGTGCGCCTCGCTGCCATGGACGAAATCGATGACGAGGACGTGCTCATCGAGGTGCTGCAGACGGACGAAGATGACGCCGTGCGCTCGCTCGCGCTGGCGCGGATCCAGTCGGCCGAGACGCTGGAGCGTTTGATCGACGATACGCCGGACTGGTGCACGCCTGCACTGCAGGAACAGGCGCGCGCTCAGCGCCTGCGCCAGTTGGTGCCGACGGGCGCCGAACTGCCCGCGGACCTCGACGAGAGCGTCTTGCTGCGCATTGCGAACCTGGCGGTCGAACCTGCGCTGATGGAATCGGCGATCCGGCGGATCGAAAACGTACAGACCCTGGCCGACCTGGCCAGCCATCATGCGCTGGCCCGCGCGCGCCTCGCCGCGGCGCAGTGCATTGAAGACATCGATACGCTGCAGGAGTTGGCGCACCAGTCCCGCCACCGCGACAAGGCGGTGTTCCAGCACTGCCGCGAGAAGCTGGATGAGCACCTGGCGGTGCAGCGGGCCGCGGAGCAGCGCCGTCAGGACCTGGAGCATCTGGCCGAGGAGGCTGCCGCGCTTCGCAGCGCTGTCGATTCGCCCGATTACAGGGTTCGGTATCTGTCCCTGAAAACGCGTTGGGACGATCTCGCCGATTTTGCCGACCCGGATCAGCGGCCATTGATCCAGGGCGACCTGGACATCTGCGCCAGGCGCATCGAAGAGAAAGCGGCCGATGCCGCCGCGGAAGCCGAGCAGGAAGCCATCGTCGTCCAGGCTCGGGCGACCTTCGTCGAAGTGCTGTCGGAGCTCGAAACGCTGAGACCGGAAGTCCTCGCCCCGGAAGGGGCGCCGGCGGAACTGGAAACCCGCCTGAACGCTCTCGAGGAGCGCTGGGTCGCCGCCCTGCAGCACGCGCAGCCCGAGGCCGGCCGAACCGAGGCCTGCAAGGCGCTGCTGGGCCAGTGGCGGCCCCCCCTGGTCACCCTCAACCGGCTGACCGCGCGCCAGGCCGAGTTGGAGCGCCTCGCGGAGGCGATCGGGCATCTCGATCCGGCCGATTTCAAGGCCATCGAAAAGCTGCAGAAACAGGCCGGCAGGTTGGCGCAAGCCTTGCCCTGGCCGGCTGAGCTCGACACCGTCCGGCCGGAGGCACTGGGCAAACTGCAGGAGCAACAGGACATGCTCGAACAGCGCCTCGCTGCCCTGCAGAAGAAGGAGGTCAAAACCAGGGAAAAGGTGGATGCCGCTTTCGAGGCTTTCCGCGAAGAACTCGCCACGAATCACTTCCGCAACGCCGACCGGGCGCTCAACAAGCTGCGCAATCTGCTCCGGCAACTGCCGCCGGCCCGCCAGGAGCACTATCAGCATGACCTGCAGCCATTGCTCGTACGTCTGCGTGAAATTCACGACTGGCAGGGGTTCGCCATCGAACCCAAGAAGCAGGAGTTGATCGCGCAGATGAAGGCGTTGGCGGGCAGTGACGGGGACGTGGATGAACTCGCCGCCCGGATCAAGGCGCTGCAGAAGGAATGGAAGGCGCTCGGGCCGCTCTCACCGCGCCGCGACCAGGCCTTGTGGGGAGAATTCAGCGCGGCGGCCGACGAAGCCTGGGCGCCGTGCAAAGAAGCATTCGGCCAGCGCGCCGAGGCGCGCAGGGAAAATTACCGGCAGCGCATGGCGATGGTCGCGCAACTGAGGGAGTACGAGCAGAAAATCGCCTGGCCCGACCTCGAGGACCCGGATCCGGACCTGCCCGCGCCGGACTGGAAGATGGTCCGCAAGACGCTGCAGACCGCGCGTAAGGCCATCAGCGAGGTCGCTCCCGTCGACCGCAAGCAGGAGCGAAAGAGCCATCGGGCCCTGGACAAGGTCTGCAACCGCATCTTTGCGCACCTGGAAAAGGAGTACAGTCGTAACGTTGCGGCCAAGGAGGCCCTTGTCGCCGAGGCACAGACTCTCGCAGAAATGGAGGACCTTCGGCAGGCGATTGACCGGGCCAAGGCCATCCAGCGGGAATGGAAAGACGTCGGTGTGACGCCGGCGCGAGCCGACCGGGCTCTGTGGAAACGTCTGCGCAAGGCCTGTGATGCTGTGTTTGCGCGCCTCGGCGAGCAGCGTGAACAGCGCGACGCCGAACACCGCGCCCGCATCGAAGAGCGGCGCACCGCCGAGAAGGCCCGCGCCGAGCAGGCCGCCGCGCGCAAACGCCAGAAGCAGGAGCGCTGGCAGCGCCTTCTGGACCGCATGCAGGCCTGCGCCCTGAAGGCCGAGGACCCGGAACGGGCCACCGAACTCTGGGGAGAGGAAAGCAAACTCCCCAAGGGCATCGACGGCGAGGCGCTGGAGGCATTCTGGCAGGACGGGCCGGACGACGTGCAGGAGGACGCCTGCCGCGAAGCCTGCATCGCTCTGGAAGTTCTGAGCGAGCTCGAATCCCCGCCCGAGGACAAGGAGGCCCGCATGGCCTACCAGATGAAACGGCTGGTCGAAGGCATGGGCAGCGGGCAGGGCGACACGCGTGAGCGACTGCTGGAGGGCATCAACACATTCATCGCTATCCGCCCGTCGGC
>CALKKN010000114.1 GCA_937995275.1 uncultured Lysobacterales bacterium
GGCAGCAGGCCGAACAGCAACAGGAACATGGCAGCCACGAACAACAGGAACACGGTCCAAACGGAGGCCAGCCGCGGCATGCCCAGCTTGTGCAACCTGAGCACTACGGCTTCGAGCAGGTAGGCGATGACGATGCTGGCAAACATCGGCGCCAGCCATTTCCCCAGTCCGACGACAACCGCGATGCCCACGACCAGGAACAGGCCCAGAATGACGACCTGGGGATCGGAGAACGATCGCCGGAACCAGTCTCTCAGCAATTCCATCGGTTACACGTCTCGCTTCGCCTGCTGGATCCCGGCGTCGTCAGGGTTGGGGATTCATGGTGTGCTTCCGGCCGCGAGACGGTCAGAAGCTCAGGGTCCACATCGCCTCGAGCTCGAACCGCTGGTCGAGTTGGTCGGTGGTCACGCCCAGGACGCTGCCGCCAAAAGCGTATTCCGAAGGGGCATAGGCGGCGTTGAGATTCAGCCGGCTGCGTTCGCCCGTGCGGCGCGAGTAGCCCACGATCATGGCGCTGTCCGCAAGGTCGCCCGACAAGGCGCGGCTGAGAAGCTGCGACGAGGGCGACGGCTGCGTGCGCGTGCTCAGGTCGACATGCCAACTCTGATCCTTGCCGTCGCTCCAGCTAAAGCCCACGCTGTAAACGGTGAGATCCTCCCAACCGAACGTCGGACTGGTCGAGTCACCCAGCATGGACAGGAAACGGTTGGGGAGGTAGCGGCTCGGGAAGGCGCTGATGTCGCTGTAGAGAACACGCTCCACCGCAACGTTGAGCCAGGACCTCTCGCTGGCCTGCAATGCCAGGCCGATGCGGGCGCGGGCCGGGATGTCCAGGTCGGCCGGCTGCGAATACACGCCGCGGTAGGCG
The DNA here is from genome assembly GCA_937995275.1 of uncultured Lysobacterales bacterium. Lineage (GTDB taxonomy): Bacteria > Pseudomonadota > Gammaproteobacteria > Xanthomonadales > SZUA-36 > CALKKN01. The sequence continues at coordinate 872 of CALKKN010000114.1, forward strand.
GCGAACTCTTCCATATCGATGCGCGACTGGAAGCCGGCGTCGAGCGCCAGGCCGCTGACGACTTCCTGGCGTACGGCCAGACGCACGCCCGTACCGTAGCCGGATTCCTGGTACGGCGAATAGCCGGTAAATCTGAAGGGCTGGTACGGCACATTCAACATCGGACCCTGGCTCTGCCCGCTGGCCGAAAGCAGGCCCAGGTTGGCCGCGCTGTAGCGCTGATAGGCGATAACCGCCGAGACGCCGAGAATGCCGTTCTCGCCGAGCGCCCGCTCGATTCCGGGTGCGAAATACTGCCGCTCGAAAGACGAACCCTCATACAGCGTGTCGGGCTCGGCCCCCGGCCAGCTGAACTCGGAAGATGACTGCCATTCCAGGTTCAGGTTGATCCAGGTGTCCGGCGTCTCCTCCAGACCGGCCGCGAAGTCCGGAAGCAGGAGGATTTCGCTGCTCTTGATCCACGATACGTAGACCGGCGAGACACCCTCCGACAACATGAAGTCCGGCGTCAACTCCTGGGCCAGGTACTCCTGCCACGGGCCCAGTTCGAACCCGATCACGTAGAACGAGGTCAGTCCCGCGCCGCCCGTTGCGAAGCCGGCGACCGGCAAGCCGAACCCCTGGGCACCGGCTGTTCCCGGCAACAATCCCATGATGGCAAGGGCGATGCTGGCGATCTTCAAACGCAAATTGCTGGCCTTTCGTTGTTAAAGATGCACCTATTCAGGGTGAAATATGGCAGGAAAACAACACCTTGTCAATGTAAATCCCCACCGGCGCCCGCGCCGGCGCAGCAAGGTCAGCGGCGGCGGCCCAAGTGCATGTTTTTGCAAGTATCTGCCGTGGCCGCGGTCAGGTCATTGACTACCGTCAACCAAACACCGCATTGTTGCGCCCGGCGTACCCACCGTTGCCGGAATACAACAACCCGGTCCGGGGCTGCGGATTATGGTTCAAACACAGCTGACCGGCCGCGGCAGGCCCGCGTAGCGGCAGCCCTGCGTGCCCGGACCGTCCGGAAACAGGCGATAGAGGAAGCGGCTGCTGCCCTTGTCGGCGCCCAGCCGCCGCCCTGTTTCGCGAACCAGCACGCGCATGGGCGGTTCGATCTCGTACTGCCCGTAGTATTCGCGGAACAGGCGCAGCACTGCCCAGTGGTCGTCCGTCAGTTCGACGCCGTCGGCGGCTGCCATGGTCCGCGCGACCGCGGGTGTCCACGCCCGCCAGTCCAGCAGGTACCCTTTTTCGTCCAGCGCCAGCGTGCCGCCGCCCGGGATATGCAGCTCGCCGCCGCTCATGTCCAGGTCAGGCAGTGCCCGTGGGCCGCCAGCAGGCCGCCGAAATCGGCGTCTCCGGCAATGTGGACACCGGCCGCGCGAGCGCAAGCGAGCAAACCGTGCGCCTCCAGGTCGGCGGCCGCAAACAGCAACGCCGGGCCGGATTCCCCGCCGCACGTCGTCCGGGCGTCCAGCAGGTGCAGCACGCCGGCGTCCAGGAACAGAATGGTGTCTCCCCGCAGGCTCCGGGCCAGGCAATCCTCGAGCGCCCGGCCACCGGCCGCAACCACCAGGTGCAGACAGGTCTTGTCGTCAGTTGCGGCTTCACTCATGGCCCTACATCCGGCGGCTAGACGACCAGGGCATTCCGGCACCGCCGCCAGCCCGCGCTCATCTGCCCCTCATCGATACCTTCCACCGGCAGCAGCAGTTCGATGCCGTGCTCCGCACAGCGCTGCAGCCACGCCCGCTCGCCGAACATCCGTACGTCGGCCAGGTCGGGTAACGCGGCCCAGGCCCGGTAACCGGGCGGCAGCCTGGCCGCGGCGCCATCGCGATCCGCCGCCAGTTGGAGAAGCGCCTCGCCGAGAAAGTACACCTCGAGACGGAAATCCAGGGCTGCAGCGGCCAACGCCAGGTCGAGATCGGCGCGGGGCGCCCGGCGTGCATAGGGCCGCCCCCGAACGATCAGCGCCAGGCTCCGGTCGGCATGCGGGCGCATCAGAAGCTCACCACCCGGTCGCAGGCCAGCGTCAGCTCCAGGACTTCGGCCAGGCCCGTTTCGCGGAATCCGTCCGCCGGAGGCTCGGGCAGGCGGCGCTGGGCGGCCGATGAGCACAGCAGCAGCGGTATGCCCTGCTCGCGGTGCAGCGCCAGCCAGCCCTCGTGCAGGCCGGGCGTGCCGCCGTCGACAGCCCGGCCCCCGACGGCCTGGTAGATTCCCTCCTCACGAAAGAACACGGCCGCGACCTCCAGTCCATCGGCTACCATTGCCCGTACCAGGCGCCAGGCTGTGACGCCGAGGCTGCCACCCCATGGGCTTGCATTGACGATGACGAGGACCTTCACGATAAACTGGGCCGGAGAACCGGCTGGCAATGTGGTTGTCGAAATGGAGTGCGAAAGTCTCGGGGATAGCGTGTCTGCGGTCAAGTCAAGGTCCAAAATGTTACTGCGCCTGGCGCTGGCGCTGCTGACCGCCTGCGCCAGCATGGGCAGCATTGCCCAGACCGAGCGGCTGGACCTGCCCGACATGGGCGCCTCGGCCGACAGCATCCTGTCCCGCAAGGAAGAGGAGGAGTACGCCAAGGCGCTGGTGCGGCAGATGCGCGCCTATGAGGTGCTGGTCGAGGATCCGCTGATCAGCGGCTATTTCGAGGACATGGGGTACCGGCTGGCGTCGAACAGCGACCGGCCCGACAAATCGTTCACGTTCGTGGTGCTCGACCAGCCCGTCGTGAATGCGTTCGCCGCGCCGGGCGGCGTCATCGCGCTTTACACCGGCCTGATCCTCGCCGCCGACGACGAAAACGAGGTCGCGGGCGTCCTCTCACACGAAATCGCGCACATCACCCAGCTGCACCTGTACCGGGCCCTGGAAAACCAGCAGGCGATGACGATCCCCATCGCGCTGGCGATGCTCGGCCTGGTGCTGGCCGGCGGCGGCAGCGCCGAAGCCATCCAGGGCGCCGTGATCGGCGGGCAGGCTGCCGCGCAGCAGGCCCAGATCTTTTTCACGCGCCAGAACGAATACGAGGCCGACCGGATCGGCATCGCCACGCTGTCCCGCGCCGGCTACGACCCGGCCGGCATGGGCGAGTTCTTCGAGAAAATGGGCCGCATCACGCGGGCCATGGGCGAAGGGCCGCCGGAATACCTTCGCACTCACCCGGTATCGGTCAGCCGCATCGCCGAAGCCGACAACCGCGCGCAGAACATGCCGAAGCCGCCGCCGTCCGACGGCAAGGACTTCTACCTGGTCCAGGCCCGGTTGCGCGCGCTTACCGAAAAGACCCCGGACACCGCCCTGCAATGGTTCGAGCACCGCATGGACCGCGCTGACATCAGCCAGGCCGAGACGGACGCGCTGTTCTACGGCCGGGCGATCGCGCTGCAGCGCAAGGGCCAATTCGACGAGGCGCGCAAGCTGCTGCGGAACCTGCTGGACCGCGATCGCCACATCGCCTACGAGTTACAGCTGGCCGACCTCGACCTGGAATCCGGCCAGGAGGCCGCCGCCATCGAGCGGCTCGCCGCCCTCTACCACACTTTCCCCGGCAACCACGTCATCTCGATGCAGTACGCCGACGCTTTGCTGCACAACCGTGATCCCGGCCAGGCCGAGACCGCCGCGGTCGTGCTGCGGCAGCAACTGCTGGACCATTCACAGGATCCGAGGCTGTACGAGCTTTACGGGCAGGCGTCGAACCTGGCCGGCGACTCGGTGCGGGCCAAGGAAGCGATCGCCGAGTCCTACTATCTGCGGGGCGGTATCCACGAGGCGGCCATGCAGCTCCAGGAACTGGTCGGCCGTGACGACCTGGACTACTACGAACGTGCCCGAATCACTTCCCGCATCAACGAGTTACGCCTGGAACTGGCCAAGCTCGGCCTGGAAGAAAACTAGACTGAAATAATTCAGTCATCTGTATCAATATAATGGTGGGCAGTGCAGGCCATCAGGTATTGACGTGAGCAGGAATCCGCCACGAGTGCTGGTCGTGGATGACGAAAGCGCCATCCGCGACATGATCCGCTTCGCCCTCGAGCGGGCGGAGATGCAAGTCGATTCCGCCGCTGATGCCCAGGAGGCGTTACTGCGGATCAGTGAAAACCGTCCCGACATCATCCTGATGGACTGGATGATGCCGGGGGTCAGCGGAATCGAGCTGACCCGCCGGCTGCGCAAGGACACCTTCACCGAAGACATTCCGATCATCATGCTGACAGCGAAGGTCACTGAGGACGACAAGGTCGCCGGCCTGGAGGCCGGCACCGACGATTACGTGGTAAAACCCTTCTCCCCGCGCGAGTTACTGGCGCGGATCCGGGCAGTTTTGCGCCGCGCCAGTCCGGCCGATGAAGACGGCTTCCTGGTCACGGGGTCGCTGAAATTGGACAC
>CALKKN010000115.1 GCA_937995275.1 uncultured Lysobacterales bacterium
TAGCACAACCGCACGGCTCGACTAATGCCAAAGGTCATGGGGCTGGCAGCGCCGCGCGGCAGGTTACTGGTGATGCAGGACAGGCAGGTGCCTGGAAATTCTTGCCGGGTTTGCGCGATGGCCCGTAACCGGACGGTTCCCGGCTGCCGGTATGGAGGGCATCCGGAGGGTTCCGATGGGCGCCGCGGTTCCGGGGCCCGGGCCGCGCAGACCTGCGGCGCCTGGGGGTTGCAACGACGTCGGCGCCGTGAATCCGGGAGCCGCCTTCATTCTCGGCTGCAACCCGGCCGGCAGACCACCGTATCGCCTCTCGCGGCCCGGGCCGCGCTCGTCCGCCAGCCGCCAACGCTCGCTGCTTATGGCCGGTATCACAGCGGGAGGCCCGGAATAACCCGGCAAGGGAACGCCGGTCCCCTCTTCTCCCGGATCGCCGCCGGGACGGTATACCGGGTGGCGCCGGTGTGGCGGATGGCCGTAAAGATGGCCGGCGTACAGTGACGAGTAATAGGGCCACGGAGCGTAGTAAGGCCAGGGTGCATACCAGACGTAAAAGTGGTGCGGGTAGAAATACGGACTGTAGTAGGTATAACCCCACCACGGGGAAATCCCGTAGGTGTACAGCGGCAGGTGGGGCGCGCGGTAGTGGCGATAGTAACGGACCGTGGGCGGCGATTCCGCGATGTAATAATAGCCCCCGCCCGCGCCGTACACCGGTTCGTACCGGCTGCTGGCGCAGGCCCCCAACACGAGCAGGGCAACGGCAGCGATCAGGGCCTTCTTCATCATGTCTTAGAATAACACTGCGGCGCCGATCCGGCACTGAGCCGGATCAAGCGCAGCTTGATGGCGCCCGCCGGATTCGGTATAGAATGCGTTCCACAGACTGGAATCCAGGGGTGCGCCGGATGGCTGGCAAGGTGTTCGAATTGCAGGGTTACGCGATTGTCCTGGACAAGGTCGTCTTCCTCACGCGCGTGTTCGAAGCCGAGGACGGGGAAGGCTACCAGTTCAACATCCGGTTTGCCCGCGACCTGCGCCTGGCGCCCCGGTTCGCGACCCGGCACGAAGCCGACCTGCAGCGCAGCCTGTTGCTAAAGGCGCTCAGCGAGGCCTGACTGCCTCCTCGCCGGCCGGCACGAGGCGGGCGCCCGCCTGGCCCGGTGCAAACAGAATGACCTGCACCCGGAATGTGCGCTGAGTGGCGGTATCGTCCGGCAGTTCGATGCGAAACGGACCGGTCTGGTGCGCCTGCCCGCGCTCCTGCCAGCTGATCACCACCTCGTTGGCACGATAGTCGATCTCTTCGAAACGGTTGTTGCACTGCGAGCGCGGCAGGATGTTGCCGCAGCCCGCGAACGCGCCGGTCGCGGGCACCCGGATCATCACGTCAGTGACCGGGTAGGACAGCTCGTTGCGGATTTCCAGCCCGCTGATGACGATTGCCGGCACTTCCGGAGTCGGGACTGGCGCCGGGAGCGAAGCGCAGGCCTGCAGGAACGCGGTCGACAGTCCGCAGAGGAGCCCGAACCCGAGGCCTCGTCCACTCAAAGCCGCTCGGCACCGGGGACGCCGGAGGTCTGCTCTTCCATGCGGCCCTCCAGTTCCACCATCAACCCCTGGTCCAACTGGAACAGGCTCATGTTCGGCCGGTCGAGGTCGGTAATCAGCACCATGACCGCTGAAAAGGTGACGGCCAGGGTCCAGGTGGCCAGGCTGCTGCGGGTGCCCGTCAGGCCCGCCTGATAACCCATCACGACCATCGACAATAAAGCCATCCCGAACAGCGTCATCCAGATGATCGGCGAAATGCGGTTGAAGATGGCGGCCTGCAAGCGGGCGTCGTGCGCGGCGATCATGGCCAGCACCGACTGCGCGAAGATTCCGGTGTCCACGCCCTCCCCCTTATCCTCCATGGCGGCTTCCGCCAGCCCCCAAAGCAAGTCGTGCATACGCTCCGACTCGCGGACCATTGCCACCACCTGGTCGCTGTCGCCTTCGTTGACCGCCTGGACGGTGTCCAGCCGCAAGGTGGCGAATCGCTTGAGCACATCCTTGGCCAGCACGCCGGCGTCCTCATCGAGAAGATCAGCGCCCCTGAATGCCGAATCGATCGCGCTGACTTCCATCATGTAGGCCCGGGTGCGTTCCTCGAAATGGTGCTGCGCAATGCTGAAGCTGAATGCCAGCATGAACGCCAGCAGCCCCAGGGATGCCCCCATGATGGCCCGCACCTGCGCCATCTGGGGTTTGCCCTTCTTGCGGTGTCGCCGTCCGTATCGAAACCCGAATTCGATAAATAACACCTGCGCCGCAACACACAGAATCGCCAGCGGCACCAGCGGTAATTGATCGAGGCCATTCACTGGTCATTCCCCCCGCCGGCCATCGCCAGCGCATTGCCTACAATTTCGGAGACGTCGGGCGACAGGCCGCCGGCGGCCTGGATGCGCTGCAGTTCGGACTGCATCGAATCGCGCCGCCGGGCCTCATAACGCGTCCAGGAATTGAACGCAGCGACCAGGCGGGCGGCCACCTGCGGATTCAGCGCGTTCAGCGCGAGTACCTGATCGGCAACCAGACGGTAACCCGAGCCGTCCGGTGCATGGAAGCCGGTCGGATTCAACGTAGCGAAGGCACCCAGCAGCGAGCGCACCTTGTTCGGATTGGTGATGCTGAACGCCGCATGACCCAGCAGGTTTCGAACCTGCTCCACGGTATCCGGCCCGGGCACGGTAGCCTGGATCACAAACCACTTGTCCATGACCAGGCTGTCCTCCTGCCAGCGCTGTTCGAAGTCCCGCAGGGCGGAGGCTGCGCCCGGCGCGCCGGTCCACACGAGGCCCTGCAGCGCCGCGAGCGTGTCGGTCATGTTGTCGCTGCCGTGCAACTGGGCCTCTGCCAGCTCAATGCCGCCCGGCGTGCGCAACAGGTAGGACAGGCAAACGTTACGCAGGCTGCGCCGCGCCATCGATGCGGCAGACTTGTCGTAGGGACCGTCGCCGGCCAGTTCCGAGTACCGCTGGCGCCAGACAGCCGCCAGCGCCTTTGCCAGCTCCGCCCTCACGAACTCCCGCGCGGCGTGGATGCCGTCGATGTCGATGACCTGCATCTGCTCCGCCAGGTAGTCTTCTTCCGGCAGCGACAGCGCTTCGGCGATCAGCGCCGGGTCGGAATCGCGGTCAGCCAGCAATGCCTCGAAAGCGGCGAGCAGGTGATCACCCAGGCTCGGCTTGCCGCCCGCGGCCAGGCGCTCGACATTGTCCAGGATCTCCCGCTGGGCGAGCAGCTGCGCCGCCTCCCAGCGCACGAATGCGTCCCGGTCATGAGCCATCAGCGCCGCCAGTTCCTGCGGGCGATACGGATACTCGAGCTTCACCGGCGCAGAGAATCCGCGCAGCAGCGACGGCACCGGCGGCTGGTCGACGTTGACGAAGGTGAAGCTCTGCTCCGCTTGCTCCACGAGCAGGACGCGTGACGTGCCGTGGGGCCTGTCCTCACCGGCAAGCTGCAGCGGCAGTTCCCGGCCGTCGGCCGCCAGCAAGCCGACTGCCAGCGGGACAACGAGCGGGCTCTTTTCAGGCTGGCCGAGTGTCGGTGGCGTACGCTGCGAGACGCTCAGGACATAGGTCTTCGCCGTGTCATCGTAATCGCCGCGAACCGTCAGTCCGGGCGTGCCCGACTGTCCGTACCAGTGACCGAACCGGTCCAGGTTCAGCCCGTTCGCATCCGCCATCGCGGCGCGGAAGTCGTCACAGGTCACGGCTTCGTGGTCATGACGCCGGAAATACAGCTTCATGCCCTTCTGGAACCCTTCTTCGCCGAGCAGCGTGTGATACATCCGGATGATCTCGGCGCCCTTCTGGTACACCGTCATCGTATAGAAATTATTGACTTCAATATATTTGTCAGGCCTTATCGGATGGGACATGGGGCCTGAATCCTCGGGAAACTGCCGGCTGCGCAGTGCCCGGACGTCGCGGATGCGCTTAACGGCGCGGGACTGCATGTCCGACGAGAATTCCTGGTCGCGGAATACGGTCAGGCCTTCCTTCAGGGTCAGCTGGAACCAGTCACGGCAGGTCACGCGGTTTCCCGTCCAGTTGTGGAAATACTCGTGCCCGATGACGCCCTCGATGCCCTGGTAGTCCAGGTCGGTAGCGGTGTCCGGCCGCGCCAGCACGTATTTCGAGTTGAATATGTTCAGCGACTTGTTTTCCATCGCTCCCATGTTGAAGTCATTGGTGACGACGACGTGGTAGATGTCGAGGTCGTATTCGAGGTCGAACCGGCCTTCTTCCCACTTCATCGCATGCTTCAGCGATTCCATGGCGTGCCCGCACTTGTCCTCGTTGCCGTGCTCGACGTAGAACCGGAGCGTCACCTCGCGGCCCCTGCGGGTCACGAACCGGTCCTCCACGCAGGCAAGGTCGCCGGCGACCAGCGCGAACAGGTAGCTGGGCTTGGGAAACGGATCGTCCCAGCGAACCCAGTGCCGACCGTCCTCCAACTCGCCGGAGTCGACCGCGTTGCCATTGCTGAGCAGCACCGGATAGCGCGCCCGGTCGGCCACCACGGTGACCTCGTAGCGGGTCATAACGTCCGGACGGTCGGGGAAGTAGGTGATCTTGCGGAAACCCTCCGCCTCGCACTGGGTGAGCAAAAAATCGCCGGAGGGGTAAAGGCCTTCCAGCGCCGTGTTGTCCTGGGGCCGGATCAGGACTTCGACATCCAGGCGTCCGCGATCGGGAGCCTGGTGAATGATCAGCTCGTCAGCCGTCCGCTCGTAGGCGCCCGGCCCCAGCTCACGCCCGTCCAGGGCTAGCGACACCAGTTCCATGTCCTGGCCGTTCAGCTGGATGTCGGTGACCTTTTCGGCGTCCGGGTTGCGCTGAAAATGGAGTTCGGACCTGACCCGTGTCGCATCCTCCCCGATTTCGAAGTGGAAACGGGCCTGCTGCAGGTCCCAGGGAAAAGGCGTGTAATCTTTGCGATAGACCGCTGTGCTTCTCGAACCGTGTTTCATGACCATTCCATGCAATCCCGACACCGCAGATAATCGGGACGGGCTGGCGATTTTTCCAGAGGGGCAAGTATTATAGGCCCTGTAAGCGCCTGGAGTTGTCAGAATTGACCCGCCCGATGGAAGTCGACATACCCGACATCGCCGACGTACACCTGGCTCATGCCCGGATTCGCGCCCAGGTGCGCGTGACGCCGGTGATCAACGATCCGGGCCTCGACGATGCCCTGGCATGCCAGCTCCACTGCAAGTGCGAGAATCTGCAGCGTACGGGGGCGTTCAAATTCCGCGGCGCCTCCAACGCCATCGCCCGCCTCGGCGAGGACGGCAGGCACGGTGCCGTGGCCACTCATTCGTCCGGCAACCATGGAGCCGCGCTGGCGCTGGCCGCTCAACTGGACGGCCGTCGGGCGCATGTGGTCATGCCGGAAGATTCATCGCCGATGAAAGTGGACGCGGTCCGCGCATACGGCGGGGAGGTACACTTCTGCGCGCCGACCAACGCCGCACGGGCGGCGGCCCTCGAAGTCCTCGTACAGGAAGGTAACATCCCGGTGCACCCCTATGACGATGCCGCCATCATCGCCGGCCAGGGCACCGCGGCGCTCGAACTCGAACAGGCCGTCCCGTCACTGGAAATGGTCATCACGCCGGTCGGCGGCGGCGGCTTGATTGCCGGTACGGCGATAGCGACCCGCGCCTGGGGGGTATCCGTGTACGGCGCCGAACCCAGCGGGGCCGCGGACACCGCGGCGAGTCTGCAGCTCGGCAGTATCGTGAAGGACTTTTCTCCGGATACCATCGCCGACGGCCTGAGGGCCATTGTCGGCGTGCGTAACTTCGAGGTTATCCGGCAGTCCGTAAAGGCGGTGCTCACCGTCAGCGACGACGATATCCGCGCAGCGATGGTCCTGGCCTGGCGCCATCTGAGACTACTCATCGAACCTTCGTCGGCCACGGTGATCGCGGCCATCCGCAACAACCCGGATCTCTTCGCGGGGCGCAGGGTAGGGGCGATCATCAGCGGCGGGAACGTCTATCCCTCGGACTGGCTGGAGCTGACCCGGTCAGCCGGCGGCGGCGCATGACCCGCCCGGTGTTGTCGGATACCGGCCCGGACTGTACGAACTGATCCGGTCCCAGGCGAAGCAGGCAAATGCAGGAACTGATCATACTACGGCACGCCAGGGCAGTCCCGTGGCATCCCGGCGTCGAGGACTTTCCGCGGGCGCTGAGTGAGGCAGGCAGGGAGCATGCAGCCACACTCGCTCGATGGATCTGCGATCACGCCGCTCTGCCGGACGAAATCCTGTGCTCGCCTTCACAACGCACCCGGGAGACACTTGCCCCCCTGCTGGCCATGCGCCCCGACCTGGAATGCCGTACCAGCTTCGTTCCGCAGATTTACGGAGCGTCTACGGGCACGCTGACGCAACTGCTGGACGGGGCGTTCGCCGGCAGCGACCGCGTCCTGATGGTCGGGCACAACCCCGGTTTCGAAATGTTGGCGTTCGACCTGCTGGCTCCTTCCGAGCGGGGCAGGTTGGAGGGCCTGCCGACCGGTACATTGCTGGTGATCGGATTCCGCTTCGGATGGCCCGGGGACGCCGGCCGCGGCACGCTGCGCCATATTGTCCGGGGGCGGCAACGCTAGCCCGAACATCGCGCCGGAATCCCGGATGACAGTGCCGTGTTCGGGCTAGGCCCAGTCGACGGCGTCGACGAAAACGGCCGCGATCTCGCGCAGCATATCTTCGTCACGCTGATCAAAGCGGTCGGGCACCGGACTGTCGAGGTCGAGCACGCCGCGCACTTCCCCGCTGAACACCAGGGGCACCACGATTTCGGAGCGGGAGTCGGAGTCGCAGGCGATGTGACCGTCGAAGGCTTGCACGTCGGCCACGCGCTGAATCCTGCCGCTGGCAGCGGCGGTGCCGCATACACCGCGGCCCAGCGGAATGGTGACGCAGGCCGGCTTGCCCTGAAACGGGCCGACCAGGAGTTCGCCGCCCTTCAGGAAATAGAAGCCGGCCCAATTGACGTCGTACAGGCTGTGGAACAGCAGTGCGGACAGGTTCGCTGCGTTGGCCACGAGATCGCGCTGACCGGCCAGCAGGGCCCTGGCCTGCGCTACCAGGCCGCCACGGTCCCGGCCCCACCGTTCGAGGGGTTCGCTCACTGCGTCATCCCCGGTCACCCGGCCTGAAGACCAGGACCTCGTTGTTGGCCGGCATCGCGGCCCGCTCCTGCAGGGCCAGGCCGTGCTGCCGCGCGAGCGCATCGAGCGCCTCCACGTCGCGCAATCCCATGGCCGGGTCGCGCGCCCGCAGTTGCTGGTCGAACTCCGCGTTGCTCTCGGCCGTCGCCTTGCCCCCGTCGTTGAACGGACCGTAGAGGAAGAACGCGCCGCCGCGTTCGAGCCGTGGGCCGATGCCGGCGAACATCTCGCAGACCATCAGCCAGTCCATAATGTGCGCGGTGTTGGCCGAGTAGACGGCTGCGAAGCGCCGGTCAGGCCAGGCGCCGCCCACTTCCAGTTCGATGGCGGGCAATACGTTGGGGGCCCCTTCGGCCCGGATGCGGGCGTTCAGGCCGGGCAAGTGTTCCCGGCGGTCGCTCGGCTGCCAGCTGAGCCGCGGAAATCGCGGCGCGAAAAAGACCACGTGCTGACCCGTCCCCGACCCGATCTCCAATGCGATTCCGCGTTCCGGCAAGCGCGGCAGCAAGACCTCGAGAATGGGCTCCCGGTTGCGCTGGCACGCCTCCGCGAAAGGCAACTCCACGTTGATGGGTTGATCCATGGTGGCTAGCCTAAATGAAAAGCCCGGGTTCTTCCCGGGCTTTTGAACCGATGCGCCGTCCGGCTCAGAGGGCCGAGCGCTCTTCCACGATGGTCGGCGTGACGAAAATAAGAAGCTCACGCTTCTTGTTTTCATTGGCGCGGCGCCGGAACAGAGCCCCCGCCACCGGGATGTCACCCAGCCAGGGCACCTTTTCCTCCTTCGATGCGTTTTCGTCCTGGAAAATACCGCCCAGCACGACCGTGTCACCATTGGCGACCAGCACCGTGGTCTCCATTTCACGCGTGTCGATTGACGGAACCGAACCGCCACGCGAGGTCTGGAAGATCTCGCCCACGGTGTCCTGCTTGACGGCCAGATCCATCTGCACGCGATTGTCGGGCGTAATCAGCGGCGTCACCCTGAGTTCCAGAACGGCCTCCTTGAACTGCACGGCCGTCGCGCCGGACGAAGTGGACTGTTCGTACGGGATTTCGACACCCT
>CALKKN010000116.1 GCA_937995275.1 uncultured Lysobacterales bacterium
CGAACCGGCCCTCTATGTAGTCGGACGTACGGCTGTCCTGGACATGGCCGGTGAAGAGAGCGTCGGTGTCGCCGATCTCGACGCAGGTTCCGGTCAGGAAGAACGCCGTGCGGTCCGCCAGCCGTCGCGCCTGCTGGGTCAGGTTGGTCACCAAAATGATGGTCATCTCGTGGCGCAGCTCCTTGAGCACGTCCTCGATCCGCATGGTGGTCACCGGATCGACGGCGATCGAGAACTCGTCCAGCATCAAGAGATCCGGGTTCTGCGACAGGGCGCGGGCGATGGTCAGGCGCTGCTGCTGGCCGCCGGACAGCAGGCTGCCCAGGGATTCCAGCCGGTCCTTGACCTCGTCCCACAGCGCTGCGCGGCGCAAGCACCGCTCGACGATCACGTCAAGCTCCGCCCGGTTTTTCAGGCCGCGCAGCCGCGGGGACAATGCCACGTTGTCGTAGACCGTAAGCGGCAGCCCGACCGGCAGCGGGAACACCACGCCGATCCGTTGCCGCAGCCCATAGACATTTCGCACCCTGCTCGTATCCACGCCGTTGAAGGTGATTTCCCCTCCGACCTGCATCTGCCTGTCAAACAGATCCATGCGGTTGACGGCCTTGAGAAAGGATGTCTTGCCGGCATTGGCCGGGCCGATGATGCCGAAGATCTCGTGTTCGTGCACCTCCAGCGTCACATCCTGCAGCGCCGTGTGGGCGCCGTAGCGGATCGACAGGTCGGTTATCCCGAGCTTGACCGGTGCCTGCTCCACCGCGGGCGGCCCGGTGCGATCCGGCGCCGCGCCTACCATTTCTTCTTGCCCCGCAGGTACATGCGCAAGGCGATGGACGGGCTGTTCATCAGGAGGACCAGCGAGATCAGTACGAGGGCGACACCGTAGGGCAGCTGTTCCGGCATGTTGGGCACCTGGGTCGACACGACGAACAGGTGCAGGGACAGGGCCATGGTCTGGTCGAACACGCTTTGCGGCAGCAGCGGCAGGAAAAAGGCAGCGCCGGTGAACATGATCGGCGCCGTTTCGCCGGCGGTGCGCGATACTTCCAGGATGACGCCGGTCAGGATGCCGCTGACGGCATTTGGCAGCACCACGCGGCGTATCGTCTGCCAACGCGTGGCGCCCATGTTCCAGCAGGCTTCACGAAATGCCATGGGAACGGCCTGCAGCGATTCGCGGGTCGCCACGATCACGACCGGCAGCGTCATGATCGCCAGGGTCAGGCTGGCAGCCAGGATGCTGGTGCCAAAGCGGAAGAAAATGACAAACGCGCCGACACCAAACAGCGCGTGGACGATGGATGGCACGCCGGCCAGGTTGATGATCGCGAGGTTGATGGCGCGCGTGAACCAGTTGTCCGGGGCATACTCGCTGAGGTAGATCGCAGCAGCAACCCCCAACGGAACGCTGGCCAGCAGGGCGACCAGAACCAGCAAGATGGTACCAAGCAGCGCGGGGAATATCCCTCCGGCGGTCATACCCTTGGTCGGGCCGGTGAACAGGAACTCGAAGGAGATGATCGGCGCACCTTTCCAGATCAGCATTCCCAGGATCAGAATCACGGGAAGAATGAGGATTCCGGTCATGCCGCCCAGGGCTATGCGGTAGACCCGCTGGGCAGTCGCATTGCGACGGTTGAGCACGGTGGCCTTGAACATCAGTACCGCCTCCCCCTCAGCCCTTGCGTACGCCGCGCACGACGAGGTCCGCCACCAGGTTGATGATGAAGGTCACGACAAACAGGAAAATGCCGATCGTGAAGAGCGCCTGGTAGTGCGACGAGCCGGCGGCGGTTTCGCCCAGTTCCGCAGCGATTGTGGCCGTCAGGGCGCGCACCGAATCGAATATGCTGGTCGGGATGTTGATGGAGTGACCGGTGGCCATCAGCACGGCCATGGTTTCGCCGAAACCGCGGCCGACACCGAGCAGCACGGCGCCGAGCAGCCCGTTTTTTGCCGCCGGCAGCACCACCTTGTAAATGACTTGCCAGCGCGTCGCACCCATGGCCTCAGCTGCCTCGCGATAGCGGTCGGGCACGGCTTTAAGAGCGTCTTCGGCGATGGATGTCATGATGGGCGCGGCCATCAGTCCGAGGATCACGCCGGCATTCAGGACAGTGAGGCCGACCGGAACATCGAAGGTCTTGATGATCAGCGGGTTCATGATGGCCAGGCCGATAAATCCCCACACGACCGAAGGGATGGCGGCCAACAGCTCGACCGTAACCTTCAGGAACTCGCGGGTCTTGCCCGTCGCGAATTCCGCGATGTAGATCGCCGCACCCAGCGAAAACGGGATCGCAATCAGCATGGCCAGGCCCGTGACACTGGCCGTTCCGGCAATCAGGGCCAGGATGCCGAATGTCTCGCGGGTTTCGGACGTCGGCCGCCAGTTCGGCGAGAAGAAAAATTCCCTGAAGTTGAAATCGCCCAGCAGAAAGCCGAAGCCCTCCCGGGTTATGAACACGAAGATGCCGATGATGAACACGATCGCGGACACGCCGCCGAGAAAAACCAGCAGCTGCACCACCTTGTCGATGTACCAGTCCCGGTTCAGCCGGTCGAAGTCGGGCTGCACCGGTGTGCCCGGCCGCCGGGCTTGCTGCTCCATCGGCGTCAGCCCCGTTCTGCCTGCTCGCCGGCCAGAAGCGTGACCAGTTCGTGGATCTCCCGCCGCAGCATCCGGTATCGCTCGGCGTCATCGGCGCCGTTGGGTATCGACCAGTTCAGCGCCGAGGTGTGGAATGGCACTTTGTGCACGTACTGGCTGACCCTGCCATTGACGCTGACCAGCACGATGTAATTCGACAGGTCGTGCTCCAGGGCCTCCAGTGGCTCGGTTTCCAGGTCAGTATCGGGCAACCCGGTCTTGGAGAGAAACTCGCCGAGTTCAGGATTGAGCGAATCGCTCCCGCCCGGGGTGGCAACCGTAAACTGCGCTGAATCCGGGAAACTGTGGCGACCGATGGCAGCGGCCAGCTGCCCAACACCCGAACCACGCTGATCGAGGAACAGGATGGGGTAGACCTTGGGAATCTTGGCGACGCCGCGCACCGCATAGACAGTCTGGTCGCATATGTTCTTCGCCTGGTCAGCCACCCGCTTGAACATGTTGAACACCACGAAGATTGCCATCATGGTGTGCGCATCCATGCGGTCGTCCTCGGCGAACAGCTCTTCGTAGAAACCGTCCATCCGGCCTTCCATGCGTTTGGCGGCCTGCATCAGCGCGATGGCGCGCTCGGCGTTGCCCTCGCGGAAAGCCGCCCGCGACGCGGAGAGAATTTCGATGGC
Source organism: uncultured Lysobacterales bacterium (assembly GCA_937995275.1). Classification (GTDB taxonomy): domain Bacteria; phylum Pseudomonadota; class Gammaproteobacteria; order Xanthomonadales; family SZUA-36; genus CALKKN01. The sequence goes on from CALKKN010000116.1 coordinate 3,298, forward strand.
GTCATCTGCCAGGCTGTCGATGCGGATGGAAAATCGCTCGGGCAGTGGCCCTTCGAGCTGCAAGGCCTCGCGGCAGATGGTCACCGCGTAGTCGCCGATGCGCTCCAGCACGACGTTGATTCGTATGGTTGAAGCCATTTCCCGCAAAGCGCCCGCACCCGGGAGATAGCGCGCAATAAAGGTGTGGCAAAGTCGGTCGCACTCGCGGGAATCGCGATTGATCGGATGGTCGCCGAGTACGACGTTATAAGCCATCTCCGGATTACGTAAAACCAGCACTTTTTTTGCATTGCGCAGCGCTTCTTCGACGTCTTCCCCGAGCTTCCACACCCACTGGCGGATGTAGTTGAGGTCGGACTCCATGCGTTCTTCGAGATGGCTCATGTTCAGTTTCCGCTCAAACCTGTGGCATTCCCCATGATGCCGCGTTGGCGGCGGGCGCTCAATGCCCGTCGTCAAGTGCCCGCCACTGTCCGGCACCGCCGCGCACCGGGGCCGGCGGCGCCAGGGCATTCGCGCGACTCAGGAGCAGTTCACGTCGCGGAACGGCGCATAGCCCTTTTCAAGGATTATGCACTGGCCCTCATCGCTCTTGATCCAGTTCATGTATTCGCCGATGGCGCCGGCGGGCTCGCCGTCGGTATACATGAACAGCGGACGGGCGATCGGATAGGTGCCGTCGACGGCGGTATCCACGGAAGGCGTAATGCAGGTCGCCCCCGACCCGGTCGATACACAGGGCATTTTCACATGGTCCGTCGCATAGGCCAGACCACTGTAGCCGATTGCGCAAGGCGTCTTCTCGACCAAGTCCACAACGTCCTTGGATCCGTGCATATCCCGGGTGCCCAGCCGGAAATCCTCCTCGCCGAGGACCGCTTTGCGGAAGTAAGCATAGGTGCCGGAATTGTTCTGACGGCTGACCACCACAATTTCCTGCCCCTTGCAGCCCGGCACGTCGACGCCCAGGTCGGTCCATGTCGTCGTGGAACCCCCGTCGACGAAAATACCTTTGAGTTGTGCGATGGTGATCTCGTCAATGGGATTATCCATGTGCAGGAATATCGCCAGGGCGTCGTAGCCCACCACGTGCTGCACGGGGTGCTGGCCGTTTTGCTCCGCCAGGTCGGCTTCCTTGTCCTTGATCGCGCGGCTGGCGTTGGCGATGTCCACGGTGCCATTGATCAGTGCGGCGATACCGGTGCCCGAGCCGCCGCCGCTAACCGCGACCACGACGTTCGGGTTGACCGTCTGGTAAGCCTCCGCCCAGGCCTGGGCGACATTGACGAGCGTGTCGGATCCCTTGTTCTGGATGAGTGTGCGCTGTTCGCCTCCGCCACAGGCGATGAGGGTAGCAACCAGTGCGGCCGAAAGCAGCACCGTCGCGGTGTTACGGGTGAGCATTTGGATTCTCCTGTAGTTATGAATCGCAACCTGTCGAAGATACGCGGCTCATGTGACATTTCTGTTACGACGAACACACCAATTATACCCGCAATCGCCCCGCCACTCTGTCCTGTTCCCTAGGCGGCGAGCGCAATTGCGGCCATGAGCTCCGCAGGGTATGTGCGCCCCCTCCCTCCACGGTAAGGCCGCGCCAATCGGGCGATCTGAGTCCCGGGCGCGTCAGCTGATCCACCATCCGATCCGGTCCTCCGGGCGGAGATCACGCACATGGACGGCATCGCCTTCGGCTCCATGGCTGAAGCCGAAGAAAGACGCCCCGGTGTCAGTCCAGAGATCCGGACCGGGTAAGTGTTGCGGCAGCGACCGGCCGAGCGTAACCGCATCCCAGAAGCCGCCCGGAGGCCGCCGCGCCGCTGAGGAAAGCACCCTCGACGCGTGACCCGGCGCACCAGTCGCCGGCTACCGCCAGCCGATAGTCACCGAACCACAGGGCTTCGCAATCCAGGGGTTCGCGGGCCAGTGCGAAGCGCCAGCGGTGGGCCGTTTCGAACAGGGTCTGCGCGCAGGCGGCATCGGGCAGCCGGTGCGCGGCGTCCAGCAGTCCTGCCGCCGCCTCGGCCGCGTCCACCTCGAGGTTCGCGCGTGACCATTGCGGCGTCGCGTGCAGGACCCAGGCGGCCGCATCGGGACGGGCCGGCCTCGACGCCTGGCTGCACACCCAGGACAGGGCACCCTCGTTGACGAAGGCCGCATCCCAGTCTGCCAGCAGCGGCCGGTCGAACACGGCCATCAGCGCCCAGCAGGGCTCCATATCCAGCCCCTGCAACGACTGGTCGACAGATTCGCTGAGAAACATCTGCGGGAGCAGCGGTCCGACCTGATCGGGAGGCGTGCTGATTACCAAGGCATCCGCTTCCAGGTGGCTGTTGTCGCCGGCCTGCAGCCGCCAGGCGTCCGCCTCGAAGATCGCCGACTGCACCTGCCAATCGAACCTGCAATCCGCCAGCTCCGCAGCCATGGTGCGGCAGATGGCACTCATTCCCGGCACCGCCACGAACCGTTCAGTGCCTGAGCCGGCAGCCAGGATGCGCCCGCCCTCCAGGACGCCGATCCGCCCCTCCCAGGCCTCCACCAGTCCCCGCTCGCGCCAGGCCTCGACGTGCCGCAGGAACCGCGGGTCGCGGGCGGTAAAATACTGCGCCCCGTGGTCGAAGCACCAGGGTTCGTGCCGGCGCGTCGCCATACGCCCGCCCGGGCCGCGGGCTTTCTCCACGACCACCACGTCGTGCCCCTGGTCCTGAAGGACGCGGGCTGTGGTGAGGCCGGCGAGGCCCGCCCCGACGACCGCGACCCGCATCCGCCGTTCGCCGGCGGGGGCGGAAACGAGCTGCGTATAGCGGCTCATGTCGAGCCGCTAGGCATGGCGGACGAACTCCAGGATGAACCGGTGGTAACGGTCCGAGTT
>CALKKN010000117.1 GCA_937995275.1 uncultured Lysobacterales bacterium
GTTGTCGCTGTCGATCACACCCGCTTACCTGACGCGAATCCGTCTGCTCGAGGCCGAGCCGGACCCATCCGGCGACCTGGGCCTGCTGATGCGCCAGGCGCTCGACCGGGTCGCGTTCCTGCCGTTCGGACTGCTGGTGGACCAGTGGCGCTGGCGGGTATTCGCCGGCGAGGTCGGTCCCGGTGGCTACAACGATCTCTGGTGGGAGCTGCGCGAACGGTACCAGGGGGTTGGTGCGCCCAACGAGCGACCGGCGGACGCCTTCGACCCGGGCGCCAAATACCACGTTCCGCACAACACCCCGTACACGCGTTACGTCCTGGCGGCCATCCTGCAGTTCCAGTTCCATCGCTCCCTGTGCGAAACCGCCGGTTACGAGGGCCCCATCCATCGCTGCACGATTTACGGCAGCGGGCAGGCCGGCGAACGCCTCAATGCAATGATGGAAATGGGCCGCAGCCGGCCCTGGCCCGAAGCGCTCGAGGCGCTGACCGGCTCGCCCGAGATGGACGCAACGGCGATCCTGGACTATTTCGCGCCGCTGCAGGCTTGGCTCGACGAGCAGAATGCCGGCCGCCAGTGCGGCTGGTGACCGACCTGCAGGAGCGGCTAAAGCCGCTCCTACAATTTCCGGTTGTCAGCGCAGGCGGGCCAGCCTCTGGCCCATCTGCACGATGTCGTCCGGGCCGTAGTCTTCCAGGGCGGATACCGCGGATGGTGGCAGCAGCACGATAACCGTCGAGCCCATGTTGAAGCGGCCCATTTCCTGGCCGCGCTGCAGCGTGATGTCGCGACGCGACCAGTCCCCCCGGGTGACCTTGCGGCCGCGTGGCGGGGTTACCAGCCCTGACCAGACGGTTTGCATGCTCGAAACGAGCATGGCGCCCACCAGGACCAGCGCCAGGGGACCGTGCGAAGTCTCGAAGACGCTGACTACCCGCTCGTTGCGCGTAAAGAGGCCGGACACGGCGCGGACCGTGGGAGGCGACACGCTGAACAGTCGCCCCGGCACGTGAATCATGCGCTGCAGCCTGCCCTCCATCGGCATGTGCACCCGGTGATAATCGCGCGGCGACAGGTAGATGGTGTGGAAGAAACCGTTGTTGAACTCGACTGTTGCCGGGTCGTTGGCCAGCAGGGCCCGAATCGTATAGTGATGTCCCTTGGCCTGCAGGATGCGATCGTTGGTGATCCGTCCGCACTGGCTGATTCGTCCGTCGCTGGGGCTGACCAGGGCCAGCGGATCGGGGTCCAGCGGCCGCGCGCCGCGGGCAAGCTCGCGCGTGAAGAAGTCGTTGAACGTTTCGAAGTCTGAGGCGCTCTGGCTTTTCGATTCACTCCAGTCGACGCCCGCGAGGCTGCCGAAAATCCCGATCTGGGCATTCTTCACGGGTTCGAGGCGGACCCGCGCCAGCGCGTTGACCAGGTGGCTCAGCAGATGCTGGGGCAGCAGGGCCTGCAGAGCGGCATATAGTTTGTCGAGCAGTTCCATGTTGCGCTCCGGGTCAGTCCAGGGTCGCGAGCAGATCGCGGATCATCAGATCGGGTTCGTGTGGGCTGGGAAAAATCCCGTGGAGCCGGCCCTCCTGATCGGTCAGAAACACGCTGGCCGAGTGGTCGACCGAGTAGCTCGCGGCGCCCGGTTCGTGCGGCTCGATGCGGTAGGCAACGCCAATTTGCAGCGCGAGCGGTGCTATCTGCTCCGGCCGGCCGGTGACACCGAGAAAATCAGGGTCGAAAAAGGCGACGTATTCCGCCAGCCGAGTCGGGGAATCCCGTTCCGGGTCGACCGACACGAACACGATCTGGTAGTCACTGAGGTCTTCGGGCGCTTCGCGCAGCGCCTGGTGAACCTGCTCCAGGTCGAAAAGGGTACCCGGGCAGACGTCCGGGCAATAAGTGAAGCCGAAGAACAGCAGCGACCACCGGCCGCGCAGCCGGTCCAGCGAGAATGGCCGGCCGTCCTGGTCGACCAGGCGGAAGTCCGCCAGCACGCGAGGCTCCGGCAGAACCTTGAGCGCCGCCATCGGCGGCGCCGAATCGGCGCTCCGCCACTGCCACAGGCCGAAGCCCGCAGCCGCGCTCACCACGGCCACCACGGCGGCGGCCAGAGTAAAACGAATATTGCCCCTGCGTGCGACCAATGCCTTGCCCTTCTCGTGTCCTTCTCATGCCCATGCAGGGCGCCGGTGGCAGCGACCTGAATCAGCAGCCTCGATTATACTGCCACCGTCGCCCACTGGGGCCTTGTCCGGGATAAATGGAGAGAATGGAGTCCGCCACGACAATAGCGGATTGGATCGACCGCGTTGCCGCCCGGTTCGACGCGGCGGACCTGTATTTCGGGCACGGTACCGACAACGCGCGAGACGAGGCGGCCTGGCTGGTACTGAACGTCGTGAGGGCCCCACTGGACGGCACCTTCGACGGCTGGGGCAGGGCGGTGGACGAAGCCCAGGGCGCCGAGATCCAGCGCCTGGCGGAGGCGCGCTGCAGTGGCGGGGTACCGCTCGCCTACCTGCTCGGCTCGGCGCAGTTCGCCGGACTCGAGTTCGAGGTAAGCCCCGACGTGTTGGTGCCCAGGTCGCCGATCGCCGAGCTGATTCTGGATGGCTTTGCCCCCTGGGTGGACCCGGCCAGGGTCAGGCGCGTGCTGGATATGTGCACGGGCAGTGGATGTATTGCGGTTGCAACCGCACTACACCTCCCCGAGGCCAGGGTGGACGCTGTCGATATCAGTTCCGCGGCGCTCGAGGTCGCGGCGCGCAATGTTCGCCGGCACGGTCTGGAGCAACGGGTGAGCCTGCTGCGCTCCGACCTGTTCGAGGAGGTGCCGCCATGTGCCTACGACCTGATCATCGCCAATCCGCCCTACGTGCCCCGGCGGCGCCTTGCCGGGCTGCCCCGGGAGTACCGGTCCGAGCCGGCCGTGGGGCTGATGTCGGGTGAGGACGGGCTTGACGCGGCCCTGGAAATTCTGCAATGTGCGCCGTCATTCCTGGCCAGAGATGGCATACTGATCTGCGAGGTGGGCGAGAGCGAGGAAAACCTCGCCGGCCTGTTGCCCGGCCTGCCGTTTCTATGGCTCGAATTTGCGCACGGTGGTTCCGGCGTATTCCTGCTGACCCGGGCGCAACTGGATGAGTCGCGGGCCGAGGTCGCAGCCGTGATCGAGGATCGAAAATATGTCGTTTAACACCTTTGGCCTCATGTTCCGGGTCACCACTTTCGGCGAAAGCCACGGGCCGGCGATCGGCTGCGTGATCGACGGGTGCCCGCCGGGCCTGGAAATCTCGCCGCAGGAAATCAAGGAGGAACTCGAGCGGCGCGCTACCGGGCGCAGCCGGCATACGTCGCAGCGCCGCGAACAGGACGACGTGCAGATTGTTTCCGGTTGGTTCGACGGGCGCGCCACCGGTACTCCCATCGCCCTGCTGATCGAAAACACCGATGCACGGTCGCGCGACTACGAGCAGATCAAGCGCCAGTTCCGGCCCGGGCACGCCGACTACACCTACTGGAAGAAGTACGGCATCCGCGATTACCGGGGCGGCGGGCGATCCTCGGCGCGGGAGACCACGATGCGGGTCGCGGCGGGCGCGCTGGCGCGCAAGTGGCTCCGGCTCGAATTCGGGGTGGAAATTCAAGGCTGGCTGGCCCAACTCGGGCCACTCCGCACAGACGAGGTCATGGATTGGGACAGCATCGAGGGCAACCCCTTCTTCTGCCCCCACCCGGGCATGGTCCCGAAGCTCGAGGAGTTCATGGACGCGCTCAGGAAGTCCGGCGACTCGGTCGGGGCCCGTGTGAACGTCATTGCGCGCAACGTGCCGGCCGGGCTCGGCGCCCCGGTTTACGGCAAGCTGGATGCCGATCTGGCCAGCGCAATGATGAGCATCAACGCGGCCAAGGGCGTCGAGATCGGGGCCGGATTTGCCAGCGTTTCGCAGCAGGGCACCGAACACCGGGACGAGATGACGAAGGAGGGCTTTCTCACCAATCACGCGGGGGGTATTCTTGGCGGTATTTCCAGCGGACAGGACGTCGTCGTCAGCACCGCTTTCAAGCCGACCTCCAGCTTGCGGCTGCCGTGCCGCGGACTGGATATCGACGGCGAGGAGGTGGAGATCGTGACCAAAGGGCGGCACGATCCCTGCGTGGGTATCCGGGCCACGCCCATCGTGGAGGCGATGATGGCGCTGGTGCTGATGGATCATGTGCTGCGCCACCGGGCGCAGAGTGGATAAATCGCATTAACATGGACTTATAACTTTTTTATAATGGAACTTATGATGAATGGACCCAATATTGCCGTGGTTGGCGCCAGCGGCGCGGTGGGCGAGGTGATGCTCTCGATACTGGCGGAGCGAGGGTATCCGGCGCGGCAGGTCACCGCGCTCGCCAGCGAACGTTCGGCCGGCAGCCAGGTGGCCTACGGTCAGACCCGCCTGACGGTCGGGGACCTCTCCGGTTTCGACTTCGCCGGCGTCGATTACGCGCTGTTTTCCGCGGGCGGTTCGATCAGCAAAGAATTCGCCCCGCGGGCAGCCGGCGCCGGCGCCGTGGTGATCGACAACACGTCCGCCTTTCGCTACGACGACGCCATACCGCTGGTGGTGCCCGAGGTCAATGCGCATGCGCTGGCCGGCATCCACGGCGGCACGATCATCGCCAATCCGAATTGTTCGACGATCCAGATGGTCGTCGCGCTGGCCCCGGTGCATCGGGCCGCCGGCATCGCCCGTGTAAACGTCGCCACCTACCAGTCGGTGTCGGGGGCCGGCCGCCGCGGCATGCAGGAGCTGGAGACGCAGACCGCCGACAGACTCGACGACCGGGCCATCGAAGTGAGCAAGTTTGCCCAGCCGATCGCCTTCAATGTGCTTCCCCAGATCGACGAAATGCTGGACAACGGCTACTCCCGCGAGGAAATGAAGATGGTGTGGGAGACCCAGAAGATTTTCGGGGATCCGGACATCCTGGTAAATGCAACCGCGGTGCGCGTGCCGGTGTTTGTCGGTCATTCCGAGGCGGTGCACTTCGAGACACGTGAACCTGTCGAAATCGACGAAATCCGCAGCCTGCTGCAGGAGGCGCCGGGCGTGGAGCTGGTCGAGGGACAGGGCATGATCCATGCGACGCCGGTCACGCATGGGGCGGGCACGGATACGGTGTTCGTCAGCCGGTTGCGGCGGGACCTCACGCATCCGCGCGGTGTGAGCATGTGGGTGGTGGCCGACAATGTGCGCAAGGGAGCGGCGCTCAACGCTGTACAGATCATGAAATGGCTCGAAGGCAGTCGGTCCGCTTCCCCTGGTGGAAACATCGGCACGTCGAACGTACACTCTGCCTAGGTGACCGGCATGAACCGGGCCCACGACAGCAGACATTCCTGTTCTTCATGAAGTCAGGGACAGACGGAGGAACTCATGAGCTTTGACCAACGCATCGGCGCCGCAGCCTTCATTGCGGCGGCATCACTGGCATTCAGCCCCCTGGCCTGGTCGCTGGGGCTGGGCGATGCCACGGTCGATTCGTACCTCAACCAACCGCTGCAGGCCCGCATCGATCTTATCAGCCAGGCGTCGGACGACCTGACCACCGTAACGGCGCGGCTGGCGTCCGCCGACGATTACGAGTTGATCGGGGCAAGCCTGGATGCGGTTCCCGTGCCGATCCGGTTTACCATCGAAGACATCGACGGCGATCCGTACCTGTTGGCCTCGAGCAACCTGCCGATCAACAATCCCGTGCTGCGACTGATCGTCGAGGTCAATTGGGTGAGCGGCCGCATGCTGCGCGAATACACGCTGTTTCTCGATCCGCCCACAGTGCCGGTAACCGCCCCGCCGCCACCCCGGATCGATCAGCGAGCGACGGCCGCGCCGCCGCCCGCTGCCCGGCCGGTCGAGCCGCCGGCACCCGCCGCCCGGCCGGTCGAGTCGCCGGCACCGGTGGCCGAGGCGCCCACGGAAGCACCCGCCAGGCCGGCGCGGCCCGTTGCGACGGAGCAAGATTACGGACCGGTCCAGAGTGGCGATACGCTGTGGGAAATCGCCAGTGACTGGTCCCTCGGGCCAGCGTTGGGAATAAACCGCGCCATGATTGCGATCCAGCGGGAAAACCCGCAGGCGTTCGTCAACGGCAACATCAACTTGCTCAAGCGTGGCGCCATCCTGCGGATGCCGACCCTGGAGGACGTTGAGAACATCTCGTCATCGGCAGCGAGGCGGGAGGTGGTGGAACACCAGGAACGGTTCGCCGCACGCCGGGCTGAAGCGACGGCGGCCAGTGCGACGACTCCGTTGCTGGTCGAGCAGAGTGCGCCGCCGGCAGTCGCTGAAGAGCGCGCCCCGCCGGCCGCGGACCGGGTCGAAGCCGAGGCGCCCGTTGAGGCCGAGGCGCCTGCTGAGGCAGAGGCGCCCGCCGAGGCTGAAGAAGCATCCACCCCTGCAGAGGCGGTGGCAGAGGAGGTGCCGGAAGAGACGGTTGCCCTGGAGGAGGAGACGCGGGACCAACTCGAGCTGGTGCCGCCAATGACCGACGAACTCGGGGAAGGCGCCGGGGGGGCGGGAGACGAGGCTATAGCGGTAGGCGACGCCGGCGACCTTCAACTGCGGGAAAACCTAGCGCGCACCGAAGAGGAACTCATCAATCAGCGTCAGCAGAACGAGTACCTCGAAGAGCGCATTCGTGAACTGGAGTCCCGCTTGCAGGAGGCCGAAGAAGAGACCGTGGCCGACGCCGACCTCGCGAACATGCAGGACCGGTTGCGCGACCAGCGCCAGGCGGCTGCCGCCGAAGATGGCGAGCCCTGGTACAGGAGTACCGTCCTGTGGCTGCTGGCCCTGCTCGTGTTGGCTGCCGGTGTGGTGGGCTGGCTGTTCAGCCGCCGGGGCGGTGCGACCGGGACCGGTGCCGCTGATGTCGAGCCGGCGGATCGGCTGGAAGACATCAGGAGCAAAGCGGAAGATGTGCTGCGAACGCTGAGCGAGGAACCGGCTGACGAACCCCCGGGGGAGGAGACACCGCAGGAGCCGGCCGAGGAAGCCGAGGCGACCGTGGTCCGGTTCCCGGCAGGCGAGGGCGACGCCGAAGTTCTGGACGTAGAGAGCTCCGACCCGGAAATCCAGCTGGATCTCGCCCGCGCCTACATATCCATGGGCGACAAGGAGGCGGCGCGGGTAATCCTGGAAGAGGTCATCAGCAATGGCACCGAGCGGCAGCAGGCCGAAGCCTCGAAGATGCTAGACCTTTTGAGCCAGCCATAGGAAAATCGGAGTTCGTACGGGGCCGCGGCGCCAGCCTGCCGCGGCCTTTGTTTTTCCCGGGGTCCTGTCCGGGTCCTTTTTCGGGGTCTGTTCCGGCCTGACCCCGGGCCACGCTGGGTCACTTTGCGATGCGGTACGCGATTGGGCTTGAATACGACGGCAGCGAGTTCCTGGGCTGGCAAATCCAGCGCCAGGAGCCGACCGTGCAGGGTTGCGTCGAGCGGGCGTTCGCGCAAGTCGCTGACCACGAGGTGCGGGTGACCTGCTGCGGCCGAACGGATACCGGGGTCCATGCACTCGGGCAGGTCGCCCATTTTGACTCCGACGCGGAGCGCACCGAACGCGACTGGCTGCTGGGCGCCAACAGCAACCTGCCAGCCGGTGTCAGCGTGTTGTGGATCAGGGCCGTCGAATCGTCTTTCCACGCACGGTTCAGCGCATTCGCGCGGAGTTACCGTTACCTGATTCTGAATCGCTGGGTCCGGCCTGCGCTGGAAGCGCGCCGCATGAGTTGGTGCCGCGCGCCGCTGGACGCGGGCAGGATGCACGCGGCGGCCCAGGTGCTGCGTGGCGAACACGACTTTACGTCGTTCCGGGCGGGCGCCTGCCAGGCACGGCACGCCGTCCGCGAAATCCAGGAAATCACGGTGGCCCGCGCGGGCGACGTGTTGTCGCTGGACGTCACCGCGAACGGGTTTCTTTACCACATGGTCCGGAACATCGCCGGGTGCCTGGTGAAGGTCGGCCTCGGCGAGGTGGAGGAAGGCTGGCTGCAGCGCGTGCTGGATGCCCGCGACCGCAGTGTCGCGGCCCCGACCGCCCAGCCGGAAGGGCTGTATTTCGTGCGGGCACGCTACCCGGCAGAGTACGCTTTGCCGGAGGGCCCCCCGGCATTCCCGCGGGGCGTGGACCTGTCATGACCCCGGTAAAGGTGAAAATATGCGGTATCACCCGGCTGGCGGATTCGCAGGCTGCGGTGGCGGCCGGAGCGGATGCGCTCGGCTTCGTGTTCGCGCCGCGCAGCAAGCGGAAACTGCCGCTCGAAAAAGCCGTGGCTCTGGTGGGGGAGGTGCCGGCATTCGTCTCGCGCGTGGGCCTGTTCATGGACCAGTCGAGTGCGGAAGTCGCGCGGGTGCTCGAGCGCTTGGCCCTCAATCTGCTGCAGTTCCACGGCAGCGAGGACGCCGGCTTCTGCCGCCAGTTCGGCCTGCCCTACATAAAGGCCGTGGCGATGGAATCGGCCGGGGCGGCCGAGCAGGCCGGGCGCGACTTCCCCGACGCTGCCGCGTTGCTGCTCGACAGCCATCGGGCGGGACAGGTCGGCGGTACCGGGCAGACCTTCGACTGGGGTACTATTCCGCGCCTGCCCCTGCCGTTGGTGCTGGCCGGGGGACTGACGCCCGTGAACGTCCGGCGCGCCGTGCAGCAGGTCAGGCCGTGGGCGGTCGACGTTTCCAGCGGCGTGGAAGACGCGCCCGGCGTCAAGAACGCGGAGAAAATGCGAATGTTCATCAGAGAGGCTAAACATGAGTAACGAATCGGCGGCTGGCCGGCTGCTGGCTTCCGAGCCGGACGACCAGGGTCACTTCGGGCCGTACGGAGGGACCTATGTATCGGAAACCCTCATGCACGCGCTGGAAGAACTGAAAGAAGCCTATTTCCGCTGGCGTGAGGACGAGGAATTCCTGGCGCGCTTCGACGCGGACCTGGCGCACTACGTAGGCCGGCCGTCGCCGATCTACTTTGCGCGGCGGTTGACCGAGGCGGCGGGCGGGGCCCGGATTCTGCTCAAACGGGAGGATCTCAACCACACCGGCGCGCACAAGATCAACAACACGGTAGGTCAGGCGCTGCTCGCCGATTACATGGGCAAAACCCGCATCATAGCCGAAACCGGTGCGGGCCAGCACGGCGTCGCGTCGGCGACGGTCGCGGCCCGCCTGGGCAAGCAGTGTGTGGTCTACATGGGCGAGGTGGATATCCATCGACAGTCGATCAATGTCTTCCGCATGCGTTTGCTCGGCGCGGAAGTCCGCTCGGTCACTTCGGGTTCGAAGACCCTCAAGGACGCGCTCAACGAGGCGATGCGGGACTGGGTCACCAACGTGGACGACACGTTCTATATCATCGGCACGGTTGCCGGGCCCCATCCGTACCCGGTCATGGTGCGGGATTTCAATGCCGTCGTGGGGCGCGAGGCCAAACGCCAGATGCTCGAGCAGTACGACGCGCTCCCGGACGTGCTGGTGGCATGCGTCGGCGGGGGGTCGAACGCGCTGGGGCTGTTCCATCCGTTTATCGGCGATACCGAGGTGCGGATGGTGGGTGTCGAGGCCGCCGGTGACGGGCTCCATTCGGGCCGCCATGCGGCGTCGCTGTGCGCGGGGCGCCCGGGCGTTCTGCACGGCTGCAGGACTTACCTGATGGACGACGACGCGGGTCAGATCGAACACACCCACTCGGTGTCCGCCGGCCTCGACTATCCTGGCGTCGGTCCCGAACACGCGTTTCTGAAAGACTCCGGCCGGGCCGAATACGTGGGGGTCACCGACGTAGAGGCGATGGAAGGCTTCCACCAGTTGACCCGCCTGGAAGGTATCCTGCCGGCCCTGGAGAGCGCCCATGCCGTCGCTTACGGGATGAAACTGGCGGCCTCCATGCGACCGGACCAGATGGTGTTGATCAACCTGTCGGGACGCGGCGACAAGGACGTGCAGACCGTGGCGGCCCTGGAGGGAATTTCCCTGTGAACAACCGCATCGATCAACGATTCGCGGCGCTGGCCGAGACCGGGCGGCGGGCGCTGATCCCCTTTGTCACGGCCGGCTACCCGGAAGCGGAGTGGACCGTCCCGATCCTGCACGCACTGGTGCGGGCCGGCGCCGACATCATCGAACTGGGCGTGCCGTTCTCGGACCCCATGGCCGACGGCCCGGTCATCCAGGTGGCCAGCGAGCGGGCCATCGTCAACGGTGTCAGTCTGCAGGTCGTGCTCGACATGGTGCGCCAGTTTCGTCGCGAGGATCCGGTAACCCCGATCGTGCTCATGGGCTACCTGAACCCCGTCGAGCGGTATGGTAACGAGGCGTTCGCAGGCGACGCTGCAGCGGCCGGCGTCGATGGGCTGCTGCTGGTCGACTGCCCGCCGGAGGAAATGGGCGAACTGCGCGCCCGTCTCGACCAGCACGGGGTGTTCCCCATCTGCCTGGTGGCCCCGACCACCACCGAAGCGCGCATGGAGACCATCTCGCAGCAGGCCCGCGGCTACCTCTACTACGTGTCCTTCAAGGGCATCACCGGCGCCGATCGCCTGGATGCGTCGGCCCTGGCCGCGCCCCTGGCGCGGCTGCGGGAGCATACCGCGCTGCCACTGGCCGTGGGATTCGGCATCAAGGGGCCGGAGAGCGCCGCCGCCGTAGCCGGCGTGGCGGAGGGCGTGGTGATCGGAAGTGCGCTGATCGAGGCCCTCGGTGCCACAGAATCCCCGGATGCCGCCTGTGAACGGGTGACGGGCTTCCTTGCGCCGATCCGCGCGGCGATGGACAATGAGGCCCGATGAGCTGGTTTCACAAATTGATGCCGTCCCGGATTCGGACGGAGGGCGGCAGCAAGCGGACCGTGCCGGAGGGCCTCTGGACCAAGTGCGACGCCTGCGCGGCCGTGCTGTACCGGCCCGAGTTGGAACGCAACATGTCGGTGTGCCCGAAGTGCTCCAACCATATGCCGCTGACCGCGCGGACCCGGCTCGAACAATTTCTGGACCCCGGCGAGAAGCGTGAAATCGCCTCGGGGCTCGAACCCACCGACCCCCTGAAATTTCGGGACAGCAAGAAATACCGGGACCGGGTCGCCGCGGCGCAAAAGAAGACGGGCGAAAAGGACGCGCTGGTCGCGATGGCCGGCAAGCTGGCGGGCAGGGACATCGTCGCCTGTGCGTTCGAGTTCGGGTTTCTGGGCGGTTCCATGGGGTCGGTGGTCGGCGAGAAGTTCGCGCGCGCGGGCCAGGAATGCCTGCGCCAGCATTCGCCGCTGGTCTGTTTTTCGGCAACCGGCGGAGCCCGCATGCAGGAGGGTCTGCTATCCCTGATGCAGATGGCCAAGACCAGCGCTGTGTTGGCTCGTATGGCCGCGGAAGGCATCCCTTACATCTCGGTCCTCACCCACCCGACGACGGGTGGCGTTTCGGCCAGCCTCGGTATGCTCGGCGACGTCAATATCGCCGAGCCGGGGGCCCTGATCGGCTTTGCCGGCCCACGCGTGATCGAGCAGACCGTGCGGGAGAAGCTGCCGGAAGGCTTCCAGCGCAGCGAATTTCTGCTCGAGAAGGGTGCCGTCGACATGATCCTGGATCGCCGGCAGATGCGTGAGGAAATTGCCGGTATGCTGGCTTTGCTGACCAGCGGCCAGCGCCCGCGTCCGGTGCGCGGCGAAGTCGTCTCGTCCTGAATCGCCGTGGATCCCCTCCCTTCCTCACGGTAAACCCGTGAACACAACCGCCTTGCCGCGCACGCTGGATACCTGGCTGCGACTGCTGGAATCGCGTCATCCCCGGGCCATCGACCTGGGTCTGGAGCGTTGCCGCCAGGTCTGGGAGCGACTGGGCGCGCCGGCTCCTGCGCCGTCGTCATTCGTGGTGGCGGGCACCAACGGCAAGGGCTCTACGGTAGCGACCATCTGCGCGCTGCTGGGTGCGCTCGGCCGGCGCCATGGCAGTTACACAACACCCCACCTGCACCGTTACAACGAGCGGATCCAGCTGGATGGAACACCGGTGTGCGACGATGTGCTGCTGGAGGCGTTTGCGGCCGTGGAGGCGGCGCGCGGAGCAACCAGCCTGACCTATTTCGAGTTCGGCACGCTCGCAGCCCTGTGGATCATGTCGCGGGCGGACCTCGACTTCGCGGTGATGGAGATCGGGCTCGGCGGCAGGCTCGACGCTGTCAACCTGCTGGACGGCGATTGCGCGGTGATCACCCCCATCGGCCTGGATCACCAGGAATACCTCGGGCCGGACCTGCTCAGCATCGGGCGGGAGAAGGCCGGCATCATTCGGCGGGGCAGACCCGTGATCTGCGGGGAGCCGGATCCGCCGGCCAGCGTCCTGAAGATCGCCGCGGATCTGGACGCGCCCGTGAAGCGCCTCGGGCGGGAATTCGAGGCCGTCGCCGGGACGGACGGCGTGGACTTCGCCAGTGGAGACCTGCATCTGAAGCTGCCGCGGCCGGCGTTGCGCGGGACCCACCAGGTCGGCAACATGGCGACCGGTCTGGCCGCGGTTCTGGAACTGCTGCCCGGGGCTGCCAGGGATCTGCCGGCGCTGCAGCGGGGCCTGCAATCGGTCAGCCTCGCGGGGCGGTTCGAACAGCTCTCTTCCCGCCCCGCCGTCTGGGTCGACGTCGGACACAACGTGCTGGGGGCGCGGGCGGTCGCCAGCGCCCTGGCCGAAGCCCGGCCCGGGAAGCGCGTTCGCTGCGTGCTGGGGATGTTCCGGGACAAAGCCCCGGCCGGCGTGGCCAGAGAGCTCGCCCCGCACATCTGTGCCTGGTATTGCGGCGGTTTGAGCGGCAGCAGGGGACAGACGGGAGAAACGCTGGCCGCGCGCATCGAGGCGGTGGTGCCGCCCGCGCCGGTGCGGGCCTTCACGGATGTCGCCGCGGCACTGGACGCCGCCCTGGCCGACTCCGATCCGGATGACGGTGTACTCGTGGTCGGTTCCTTTTTCACGGCGGCGGAAGCGGCTCGACACCTGGGGGCTACCGGCGCTGCGCGCTGACGTCCGGCTGCCACGACAGGCGCGGGTGGTTGCTGCTAGAATCGGGTCACCGCCGCCAGGTTGGAATAACTCTGATCGATGGATATCGCGCTGAAGCAAAGGCTGGTTGGCGCCAGCGTACTGATCGCCCTCGCCGTCATCGTGCTGCCCATGCTGCTCGGCGGACGCCCGGAGGAAGGCGCCGCCGAATCGCAGAAGATCGAACTCCCGCCGCAGCCGGAGGAGCTGGACTTCCAGACCCGTCGTTATCCCCTGGGCGAGGCACCGGCGTCCCGGCCCCCCGAGCCGGTCTCCCCGGATCCGGGTGAGGGCGTTCGACCCCCGGGGGGAGCGCCTGCGGAAGAGCCCGCCGAAGCGGGGCCAGGAGCGGTCACCCGCGTGGAACTGAAGCCGCGCGAGGTCGAGGACGCTCTGTTGACGGCGGAGCCGGGCGAAGGAGCCGGCCCCGCCGCCGGTGATTCCGGAATCCCCGATGAGCAGCAGAAACCGGCTCCAACACCCGAATCCGGCGCCCTGCAGACCGCCGCAACCGCGGGGGGCGGCCGTTACATCGTCCAGGTGGCCAGCTTTGGCTCACTGGACAACGCCACGCGGCTGGCCGAGACGCTCCGCGGGTACGGCTACGGCGTGCTGTCGGATACGGTCAGCTCCGACGTGGGCACCCTGCACCGGGTGCGCGTCGGGCCGTTCGACACAGAGGCGGATGCGAATGCGGCGGTGGCCAGGCTGCGCAACCAGGTCAAGGACGTCAAGCCGCGCGTCATGGATCTGCAGCCCCAGCGGGCGGCCCAGGTCACGACTCCGTCGGACCCACTGGTGCGCTGGGTCGTCCAGGTAGGCAGCTTCAGCAGCGCCGACAACGCCGACAATCTGGTCGAACGTCTGCGGGGCGAAGGTCTGAGCGCCTACAAGGAGACGGTCACCAGTGGCGGCAGCACGATCTATCGGGTGCGCGCAGGGCCTTTTGTCGAGCGCGACGAGGCGATCCGGGTCAACGGCCTGGTCAGTGAACGCCTCTCGCTGGACGGTGTGGTCATGAGTGCCGACTGAATGTCCTGGCCGGATTATGCGATCCTGGCTGTCATCCTGGTCTCAGTCCTGGTAGGGGCTCTGAGGGGGTTCATCAAGGAAGTTTTCTCGTTGCTCGTATGGGCCGCGGCCTTCTTCGTGGCCTACCAGTACGGCGGGGATGTGGCCGGCCTTATGGAGGATGCTGTCGAACTGCCGTCGGCCCGCACCGCCATGGGCTTCACCGGTCTCTTCGTGGCCGTGCTGCTGGTTGGGGGTCTGTTGAATTACCTGCTGGGACGGCTGGTCGCCGGCACCGGGCTGAGCGGCACCGATCGCTTGCTCGGCGGCCTGTTCGGCGCCGCCCGCGGTCTCGCCCTGGTGGTCGTAACCCTGCTGGTGGCGGGGCTGACTCCGATACCGGCCGACCCGTGGTGGCGCGATTCGCCGACCATCGCGCGCCTGATGCCATTGGTGGACTGGGCCGGGTCCTATCTCCCCGACTCCATTGCCGAGCATCTCGATTTCGAACCGGATGAGCCTGAACAGCCCGAAGCGGAAGACGCGACCGACCAGGCGCCCGACGTCGAAGACGCGACCGACCAGGCCCCTGACGAAGGGGAAAGCGCATGAACCCTGTGCGGCCGGCAAGGCCTCACGGTGGCAGAGGGGTCGACATGACCCCGGCCGCCCCGGCGAGCGCGAGCGCATGTTAGAATTCCGCGCGACCACAATGTCTCGACCATCACAGGGGCTGTCAACATGTGTGGAATCGTAGGAATCGTCGGCAAGGGCTCGGTCGGCCACCGGCTCTATGACGCGCTGACGATGCTCCAGCATCGCGGCCAGGATGCGGCCGGTATCGCCACGCTCAAGGGCCACGAGATCCGGCTGCACAAGGGGAAAGGCCTGGTGCGCGACGTGTTCGAATCCCGGCACATGACCGCCCTCAAGGGCCGTGCCGGCATCGCGCACGTCCGCTATCCGACGGCCGGCATGGACGATTCCTCGGAAGCGCAGCCGTTCTATGTCAATTCCCCGTACGGGCTGGCGCTCGGCCACAACGGGAACCTGATCAACACCGAGGAACTCACCCAGGAGTTGTTCGACAGCGACCGCCGTCACCTCAATACCCGGTCGGATTCCGAGGTGCTGTTGAACGTACTCGCCCACGAACTGCAGAAGCAGAATCCGTCGCGGCTGGTCCCCGCCCACGTATTCAAGGCGGTCGACAATGTCTACCAGCGCTGCCGGGGAGCCTTCTCCAGCATCGTGTTGATCTGTGGCCACGGTATCCTCGGTTTCCGCGATCCGCACGGCATTCGCCCGATGGTGCTGGGCAGCCGCGAGACCAGGAAAGGCAGGGAATATGCCCTGGCTTCCGAAAGCGCCGCGCTCGATGCGATCGGCTTCGAACTGGAGCGCGACGTCGGTCCGGGCGAGTCGGTGTTCATCACGCTCGACGGCAAGCTCCACAGCCATACCAGCCCGTTGCGCGAGGAACTGACCCCCTGCATCTTCGAATACGTCTATTTCGCCCGGCCCGATTCGATGCTCGACGACATTTCGGTGTACAAGGCGCGGCTGCGCATGGGTCAGGCCCTGGCGCGCAAGATTCTGCGTGAACGGCCGGACCACGACATCGACGTGGTGATCCCGGTCCCGGACACCAGCCGAACGGCCGCGCTGCCGCTGGCCTATGACCTCGACGTGAAATACCGCGAAGGTTTCATCAAAAACCGGTACATCGGCCGGACGTTCATCATGCCCGGGCAAAAGGCGCGCAAAAAATCCGTCCGGCAGAAACTCAACGCCATCGACCTGGAATTCCGCCGGAAGAACGTGTTGATCGTCGATGACTCGATCGTGCGCGGCACGACCTCGAAGCAGATCATTCAGATGGCTCGCGAGGCGGGCGCCAACAAAGTCTACTTTGCATCCGCGTCTCCGCCGGTGCGGCATCCCAACATTTACGGAATCGACATGCCGGCGCCCGACGAACTCATCGCCAGCGGCCGAGACGTTGGGGAGATCGAACGCATTCTGGGTGCGGACTGGCTCATTTACCAGGAATTGCCCGACCTGATCGAGGCCTGTCGCGAAGGCAACGACCGCATCGGCCAGTTCGATACGTCCTGCTTTTCAGGTGAGTACGTCACCGGGGTCAAGGACGGCTACCTGGAAAAATTGCAGCAGGTGCGGTCGGACGAGGCCCGCAAACAGCGCCGCGTTTCGGCCACGGTGCAGCTCGCGGGCTGAAGCCGGCGTTGCGCTGCCGGGGCGGCCGGCAAGACCGCTCAGCGGCGCTGGCGCCTCCAGCAATCCACGATGTGCTCCACGTCGATGTCCTCGGGCCCCTCGGCCCACATCTGGCCGTACTCGATGTCCTGAGCGTTCGGCGGCGGGTCCGGCATGGTGACGCGGAACCGAACCGGCATCGGCACGCCCTCGCCGGCGCCGATCGCTTCACCCTGGGCCAGTGAGGTCAGGGCTTCCAGGATACCCCTGGCGGAATCGGGCACCAGGGAGCGTACGTATGCTTGGTCGTCGGGGTTGGTGATGCGCAGGCAGATGTAGGTGCTGCATTGCGCCAATACCGTCTCGGACAATTCGGCCGGCCGCTGGCTGACGACGCACAGGCCGACGGCATACTTGCGCCCCGCCTTGGCGATGCGCTCGAAACTGCGCCGGGTGCCCTGGTGCCCCAGGGCGGTAGCACGGGGGATGTA
>CALKKN010000118.1 GCA_937995275.1 uncultured Lysobacterales bacterium
TCCATTCCAACTCGCAGGTCACCAGCAACTCTTCATCGAGCCGGGCCGCCTGCTTGAACGCCACATGGATATCGAGCACCACCCATATCAGTCCATGCTTTTCCTTCAACTCGATCTGCGAAATGCCCAGGGCGCGCAGCATCTCGGTCCGGGCCCGCTCGAAGAAGTTCAGGTAGCGCGCATGATAAACGACTCCGCCGGCGTCCGTGTCCTCCAGATAGACTCTTAATGGCCAGACAAAGGGCTTCTTCGTTAGTTCCGCCATGTCCTGCCGATTACGTGACGTCGCATCAGGCCCGGCGGTTACTTGCCGGCGAACAGGTCGCCGCCGCCGGATCCGCCCGGCGCTTCCAGGCCGAACAGCCGGTAGGCCCGCGACGTCGCCATGCGGCCCCGCGCGGTCCGCGAGACATAGCCCTGCTGGATCAGGAACGGCTCCAGCACGTCCTCGACGGTGCCACGCTCCTCGGACAACGCGGCCGCGATGCTCTCGACGCCCACCGGACCGCCGTCGAACTGTTCGATGATCAGCCGCAGCAGGCGCCGGTCCATCGTATCGAAGCCCTGCTCGTCCACCCGCAGCATTTCCATGGCGGCGGCCGCGATCGCCCGGTCGATGAATCCGCCGGCCTTGACCTCGGCATAGTCGCGCACCCGGCGCAGCAGCCGGTTGGCGACCCGGGGCGTTCCCCGCGAGCGCCGCGCGATCTCCATCGCGCCTTCATTATCGACACCAATCTGCAGAATCCGTGCCGACCGGGTGACGATCCGGGACAACTCCTCGGCGCTGTAGAACTCCAGACGCTCGACGATGCCGAAACGGTCGCGCAGGGGCGAGGTCAGCAGACCGGCCCGGGTCGTGGCGCCGATCAGCGTGAACCGCGGCAACTCCAGCTTGATGGAGCGCGCCGCCGGCCCCTCGCCGATCATGATGTCGATCTGGAAATCCTCCAGTGCCGGATACAGGACTTCCTCGACCACCGGCGACAGGCGGTGGATCTCGTCCACGAACAGCACGTCGCCGGTCTTCAGGTTGGTCAGCAGCGCGGCCAGGTCGCCGGCGCGCTCCAGCACGGGGCCGGAGGTCTGCCGCAGGCGCACGCCGAGTTCGTTGGCGACCACGTGCGCGAGGGTCGTCTTGCCCAGCCCCGGCGGCCCGAAGATCAGCATGTGGTCCAGCGCATCGCCGCGGCGCCGGGCCGCTTCCACGAAGATTCCGAGCTTCTCGCGCATGGCGGGCTGGCCGACATACTCCTCCAGGGTCCGGGGCCGCAGGTTGGCCTCCACCTCGAGGTCTTCGGCCGAGTCGGTAGGGGCGATGATGCGCTCGCCGGCTTCGCTCATCCCGGCCTCACCATCGCCTGCAGCGCCAAGCGGATGATCTCCTCGACGGCCATGTCAGGCTGCGCCGCGTCCCGCGCCATGCGCCCGGCTTCCTGCGGCTTGTAGCCGAGGGCGATCAGCGCGTTGGCGGCCTCGCCCACGGCGCCGCCGGCCGGCGCCGGCTGGCCGACAGAGGCCGGGGCCGCGCCGGGGGGCAGGTAGTCGAGCTTGTCCCGCAATTCGATAATGATGCGTTCCGCGGTCTTCTTGCCGATGCCGGGCACCCGTGTCAGCGCCGCGGCGTCCCGATCGGCGACGTAACGCGCAAGCTCTTCGCCGCTGGCGCCGGACAGTATGCTCAGGGCCAGCTTGGCGCCGATGCCGCTGATCTTCAGCAACTGGCGGAACAGGCTGCGCTCGGCCTCGCTGGCGAAGCCGTACAGCGTGTGGGCGTCGTCCTTGACCGCCAGGTGCGTCAGGATCGTGAGCGGCTGTCCGGTCTCGGGTAGGTCGTAGAACACCGGCAGCGGGGCCTCGACCTCGTATCCCACACCCGCCACGTCGATGACCAGCAGCGGCGGCTGTTTCGAAACGAGGGTACCCGCAAGGCGTGCGATCATGATTTCCGGAGTGCCTGCATGCGATTGACGGTCTGCCGCGTGTGCTGGTGACATAATGCCACAGCCAGGGCGTCGGCAGCGTCCTCGGCCGGCGTTTCCGGCAGTTGCAGCAGCACGGTGACCATGTGCTGCACCTGGACCTTGTCCGCGCTGCCCCGGCCGACGATGGCCTGCTTGACCGAGCGCGGCGAATATTCGGCCACCGGCAAGCCCATGGAGATCGCCGCGCAGACGGCGGCGCCGCGAGCCTGGCCCAGCTTCAGGGCCGAACCGACGTTGTGGCTGATGAACACGGTCTCGACCGCGACCTCGGTCGGCGCGTGTTCCCCGATGAGCTGCCTCAGCCCCTCGAAGATTATCCCCAGCCGCTCCGTGAATTCCCCGTCCCCTGCCCGGATAACTCCCTGCTGCACGAGGCTGGCATCGTCACCCCGGACATCGATGATGCCGAAGCCGGTGAACCGGGAGCCGGGGTCGATGCCCAGGATGCGCATCAGGCGAACCTGCCGTTTGGGCGGCGATACCCGGCGTCGGCGCTAGCTCCCATAGGCCTCGTCGGGAATGTCGGCGTTCGAGTAGACGTCCTGCGCATCGTCGAGGTCCTCGAGCACATCGAGCAGCCTGAGCACCTTCTGCCCGGCCTCCACGTCCAGTTCCACCTCGGTGCTGGCGCGCATCGTGACCTCCGAGTTGGCCGGCTCGTAACCGCCCGCCTCCATGGCGGCCAGCACCGCGTGGTAGTCCTCCGGTGAGGTCTGCACCTCGATGGACCCGCCCTCCTCGGTGACCACGTCGTCGGCGCCGGCTTCCAGCGCGATTTCCATGATGGCCTCTTCCGGCGTGCCCGGCGGAAAGTTCAGCACCCCCATCTTGGTGAACAGGTAGGCCACGGAACCGTCGGTGCCGAGGTTGCCGCCGTGCTTGGAGAAGGCATGGCGCACCGCCGCCACGGTGCGGTTGCGGTTGTCGGTCAGGCAGTCGATCATCACGGCCACGCCGCCGGTCGCGTAACCCTCGTAGCGGACTTCCTCGTACGTCACGCCCTCGAGTTCGCCGGTCGCCTTCTTGATGGTCCGCTCGATGGTGTCCTTGGGCATGTTGGCCGCGTTGGCCTTCTGGATGGCCAGGCGCAGGCGGGGGTTGGAGTCGGGGTCGCCGCCGCCCTCCCGGGCCGCGACGGTCAGTTCACGGTTGCAGCGGGTGAAAATCTTGCCGCGCTTGGCATCGACCCGGCTCTTGCGGTGCTGGATGTTGGCCCATTTGCTGTGTCCGGCCATCTTCGAAAATCCCCGGTGCGTCTAAACGGACTATATTATCACGGCCCCCCGCTGAAACTACCCGAGCGCAGAAAGCCTGACACCTGGCGCGCCACGGCCCGGGAGAACAGCATGCCGGTGTGCGTGACCGGCAGCACCAGGTGATTCCGCAGCCCCTCCGCGCGCGTCTCGCGAACTGCGACGGTGCCGTCCCCGGCGCCGGCCGTACCGCCGACCAGCAAGCCCAGCCCAAACGACCTCGAACCCGCGATCATGCCGGTCTGCCATCCGCGCGGAAGCCTGCTGAAGCCTTCCACCAGCACGGGCCGCACCTTGCCCAGCAGGCGGGCAAACCCGCGGATGCGAGTCGACTTGCGCGCGACCACGCTGCCCTTCAGCGGGCTGCCGAGGAGCACGATCCGGCCCGCGGGCAGTTCCGGGCGATCGGCCAGCATCCGCAGCGTGACCAGCCCGCCGAGGCTGTGGGCGACAAAATCCGGCGCCGCCAAACCCCTCGACGACAGGAAGTCGCCCAGCGCGGCGGCATGCTGGTCCTGCCCGTGGCGGGTCGATGGGTAGCGGAACCGGCAGGTCGCAAAGCCCGCCTTGCGCAGGCGCCGCTGCAGCAGGCGCAACGACCAGGCTCCGAACCAGAGGCCGTGCACCAGCACGACCGTTCGTGCCTGCGACGGGTTCACCGCGCCCGGGCCAGCGTCCGCCGGGAACGCTGCCAGGTTTCCGCCGAGATCATGGCCAGTGCGAACCAGATACAGCCGAACGCGACGGCGTGGCCCTGCGTGAACGCCTCGCCGTACACGAACACCGACAGCAGGAACGTCATCGATGGGGCGATGTACTGGAAAAATCCAAGCGTCGTCAGCGTCAGCGACCGCGCCGCGATGTTGAACCAGATCAACGGCAGCACGGTGACCACGCTGGAACCCACCAGCAACAGGTCGATGGACAGGGAGTCTCGCAGGAAATTCGCGCTGGAATGCGACGCCAGCCAGAACACGTAAACCAGCGCCGGCAGGA
>CALKKN010000119.1 GCA_937995275.1 uncultured Lysobacterales bacterium
TTGACGTTGACGATGGTCGAGCGGTGGATGCGCTGCAGGATGTCGGGGTCGAGCTGGCCCTCGAGCTTCTTCATGGTCATCCGCATGATGTAGGTTTCGCCATCCGCGTGCACGCACATGTAGTCGCCGGCCGCATCGATCCACTCGATATCTTCCTGGTTGACCCAAGTCGTGCGGCTGCCGTCGCGGATGGCCAGCCTGGGCGCTTCCTTCTTCTTCAGGCGATCGACGCCGCGCGCCTTCAGTTCGTGCATGCTGCGCACCGGCTGACCGCTGATCTGGCTGACCAGGTGCAGCAGGGACTTCTTGTGCTCGAGCGCCTGCTTGCGTTCCCGCTGTTCACGCACTCGCTCGAGCGCCTCCGCGAGGCGTTCGTCCTCGATCGGTTTGAGCAGGTAGTCGAGCGCATGGGCTTCGAAGGCCTTGATCGCGTATTCGTCGAACGCGGTGACGAACACGATCGCCGGCATGTCGCCTTCGGGCAGCGCACGCAGGACGTCGAACCCGTCCATGCCGGGCATCTGGATATCGAGAAAAACGAGGTCTGGCTGGTGCTCCCGGATCAGCTTCAGGGCCTCGCGGCCATTGCCCGCCTCGCCGACGATCTCCACGCCCGGCGCGTCACGCAGGCGGTGCTTGAGGCCGCGCCGGGCCAGCGATTCGTCGTCGACGATGATGGTTCTGAGGATGGTTTCCATGGACCCGTTAAAGCATATCATTCCTGTCCATTCACGCAATCGCTTCGGCAGAAGAAAGGAGTCTCACGAGCTACGGCATTCCGCCGGCGCTTCTTCGCTTTTGGTGAAACCGCACCGGCTGCCTCGCCTGCTCTTCCCTTCTTTCTGTCAGCCGTCAGTTGGAATTCGGAAGGAAGCTGTAGTCCCGTTCGTATTCAACCATCTGTGCCGGAAAGTCCTCCGGATATTCGATGTTCACGTCGATGATTTCGCCATTTTCTTCCACCGGGACCAGGCGCGGCTGGATAAAGCCCGCATAAGCGGCGATATCGAGCGGTGCAACCCGGTCGAGGACTTCCTTGTGCATCGCCTGATCGATCCTGACACCGTAAGTTTCGACGAGCGCACTGGCCGCCTCGTAGTCACCCTCGGACTTGATGCGCTGAATCTCGCGCAGCAACTCACCAAACAGCGTGCGCAGCGCGTCGTAGTCGCGGATCACAAAATAGGTCTTGCCATCCTCCTCGATTTTTTCGATGACATTCTCCCCGAGACCCTGCTCGTAGGCCCATGCCGCGACGAGCTGCCGGTTACGCATGTGCGCCTGCTCGATATCGTCACCCAGCTTGATACGCCGCAACTGAAGCTGCAGGCCATTGCGGATGTACTGCTCATATGCAGCCTTGCCCACCTCCAGGGAAGGCATCAGCCCGAGTTCCACCAGTTTTGGAGCCAAAATGAAATAGAGGGAAACCAGGTCCGCGCGCGCCTCTTCCAGTGTCGAGGAGTAGGTTTTCAGCGTTTCCTTCGGTGTGCCCACGCCCGGGTTGATCTGCCCGGAGGCGTGCCCGATCACCTCGTGCATGTCGGTGTGGAGCAGGGACTCCAGCGCACCATATTTCGTGGCGCGCTCCTGTTCTTC
Organism: uncultured Lysobacterales bacterium; assembly: GCA_937995275.1. GTDB lineage: Bacteria > Pseudomonadota > Gammaproteobacteria > Xanthomonadales > SZUA-36 > CALKKN01. The sequence continues at coordinate 1,600 of CALKKN010000119.1, forward strand.
TTCGGTGTAGCTGAATTCCTCGACCAGCCCGCTGGCCGCATAGGCAATGTCGTACGATTCCATGATGTTGCCCAAGGTCACCGATTTCGAACCGTGTTCCTTGCGGATCCAGTTGGCATTGGGGAGGTTGATGCCTATCGGCGTGGAAGGCGCGGCGTCGCCACCCTCGACCACCACGGTGATGACCTTTGCCGAGATTCCCACCACGTCGTTTTTCTTGTGTTCGTCCATGATGGGCGAATGGTCTTCGAACCACTGCGCCTGTTCGCCGATGGTGGCGATGCGCCGGGTGGCCTCCAGGTCACGAATGGACACGACCGATTCCCAGGCGCCGCGATAACCCAGGGGATCGCCGTAGACCTCGGTGAAGCCGTTGATCGCGTCGACCCGTGAATCCGTGTCGGCAACCCAGGCGATGTTGTAGGCGTCGTATTCTTTCAGGTCGCCGCTCCGGTAATAGCCGATGAGCTTTTCAATCCAGGCTTTCTGCCGGTCGTTTTCCGCTACCGTGGCAGCCTTCTCGAGCCAGTACACAATCTGTTCGAGGGCAGGGCCGTACATCCCGCCGACTTTCCAGGTCCTTTCGTGCAATTCCCCGCCTTCCTTGACGAGCTGCGAATTCAGACCCCAGGAAATGGGTCGCTCGGGGTCCTCGTCTATTCTTGCGGCGTAAAAGGCAGCGGCTTCGTCCGCGGCGACATCCCGATAATAGTTCGTTGCGGAACCTTCCAGCTGATCGATATCCGGCGCCAGGTTGACCTTCTTGGTGTCGGTGACAGTACTGAACATGGGCTCGTTCAACGCGGCCAACAAATCGTCGACGGTTTGTCCTTCATCGAGGGGCATGCGCGACGGGTCGCTTTGGCTGGCCAGTTGCGCCAGGGCTGCGGGGCTGAATCCGGGCATCATCTTGTCCGAGGAATAATGATGGTGGATCCCGTTGGCGAACCAGACGCGCTTCGCATACTCGAGCAGACTGGCAAACTCCGTGCTGTTTCGGTCGCCCGAGTAGGTGTCGACAATCGCGGACAGCAGCCTCCGAATACGCAGATTGTGCTCGTAGTTCTGGTCATAAATGATGTCGCGCCCCGAGAGTGCCGCCTGAGACAGGAAATAGACCAGTTTCTTTTCCTGCAGGGAAAGCTCGTCGAAACCCGGCACCTGGTAAGACAGCACCTGGATGTCGGCAAAACGGTCGACCTGTACCTGGCTGTCAGGCTGCTGATCCCCGGTGTCGGCGCTTTGTTCGACAGCGGTTGCATCGACCGCCGCTGGCTCGTCAGCGCTGCTGGGCGGAGCTTCGTCACGACCACAGGCGGTGAGCAACAAGGCGGCAGAAAGGGCTATGAGCATTTTCACAGAAGTATCCCCGAAATTTTCAGTGGAAGGCAGCCGGCTATTTCAACACATCGCAGAGATTCGTGCCACGCCGCACACCAGGGCTTGCCCCGGCAAGATAGGCAGCAGCAGCGTGCCATTGAGGAACGGGACGCTCAGGTAGCTCCGCCAGATCCGTTGTTCGGCGGGCACGTGTGCGCACCACTGGGGGGCATCGCTTCGGCAGAAGCAACAAGTGTAGATGCTGCCCGGCCTCAACGGTCAAGGCCTCTCAATGCAATTTACTTCGTTTTATGAAGTGAATTACGGCTAAAACCTTCGCCCTACTCCGACCCAGCACTTGACACGGGCTTGCTCCATGCCTGATACTTCGCAAAATAAAGTTAATGATGCCATGAACTTTGAGTTTGACGAGATGATCAGCGCTCCGGGCCGCCTAAGCATCCTGGCCGTGCTTGTGCCGGGCGAACCCGTCTCTTTTCCCCGGATGAAAACAGCAACCGGCCTGTCCGACGGCAACCTGCACGTGCAGACCCGCAAACTGGCCGACGCGGCTTACATAGAAATCAACAAGATCAAGAAAGGACGGCGTACTGTGACCGAGTTTCGCATCACCGGGCTTGGGCGTGAACGCCTTCGACTTCATGTCATGAAGTTGCAAAAAATTCTCGCTGAGGAGAAGGGCTTCGGGCAAGCTGCGAAGCCCGCCGGCCAAGCTGCGGACCGCTCCGGGCAGGCCGCAGCAAACTCCGGGCAGACAGCGCAGCGCCCCAGACGACCCGCTCAGCGCCCTGACGATTCGGCGGTGTGGACATGACCGGCCCGAAACGAATCGCGATCGGCGCCGATCATGGCGGGTTCGACCTGAAATCCGTCCTGGCCGCCCATTTACGGCAAGCCGGGCACCAGGTGGAGGACGTCGGTACTTCATCCCGTGAAGCTGTCGACTATCCGGTCTTCGCCCGTACGGTCGCGGAAGCCGTGTCACAGGGCAGGGCGGATCTCGGCATCATGATCGACGGCGCCGGCATCGGTTCCTGCATGGCCGCCAACAAGGTTCCGGGGGTGCGGGCGGCGCTGGCTTACGATCTGTCGAGCGCGCGCAACAGCCGCGAGCACAACAATGCCAACGTGTTGACCCTGGGCGCCGGGCTGATCGGCGCCGGGCTGGCGCAGCAGATCGTCGACGTGTGGCTCGCAACCGAATGCACCGAGCCGCGCCATCTGAACCGGGTGGCAATGTTCGGCGGGGAGACCGCGGACTTCGACCTGTCCGAGCAGGACATCGAACGGGTCGTGAGCCGGCTGCACCAGATTCTGGGCCCGATGACGAGTGCGCAGTCGAATGGCGCCAGTGTGGGTGACAATCCCGAGGCGGCCCGCGAGTTCGTGCGGCTGGGCGCCACCGGCCTGACCACCGTCGCCCCTGTGGAGCGCCCGGGCAGCATCCCCGGCGACCTGGCGCGCTACATCGACCACACCCTGCTCAAGCCCAACGCGACCGAGGAGCAGATTCGCAAGCTCTGCGCCGAAGCGCTCGAATTCAAGTTCCGCTCGGTGTGCGTGAACCCGACCTGGACACCGCTGGTGGCCCGGTTGCTGCGCGGCAGCGAGGTGCTCACCTGCACGGTGGTCGGTTTTCCGCTCGGCGCCAACGAGCCTGCTATCAAGGCCATGGAGGCGCGCCGCGCCATCCGCAACGGCGCCCGCGAGATCGACATGGTGATCAACGTCGGCGCGCTCAGAAGCGGCGACGACGACCTGGTGCTGCGCGACATCCGCGCCGTGGTCGAGGATTGCGTGGACGGCGGCGCAGTGTGCAAGGTCATCATCGAAACCGCGCTGCTGACCGATGAGGAGAAGCGGCGCGCCTGTGAACTGGCGCGCGCCGCCCGCGCCCATTTCGTCAAGACCTCGACCGGATTCTCGACCGGCGGCGCCACCGTCAGCGACGTGGCGCTGATGGCCGAAGTCGTGCGCGGCGCCGGCATGGAGGTCAAGGCTTCCGGCGGCATCAGCTCCTACAGCGATGCCCGGGCGATGATCGAAGCGGGCGCCACCCGCCTGGGCGCGAGCGCCAGCATCGGCATCGTGCAGGAGGCAAAGTTAACAAGCGTCAGCGCTTGAGGAGTTCAATCGATGGTCGATCTGAGAGCTTACGTTTTTCTGGACTCACTGCAGCCGCAGTTCGCCTCCTTCCAGGCGACGATCTCCAAGGGCTACCTGCCCAAGGTCGGCCAAGCGAGCCTGTTCGTGGAAATTTCCCCGGGCATGGCCATCAACCAGGTGCTCGACGTGGCGCTGAAGGCGACCGACGTCACCGCCGGCATGCAAATCGTGGAGCGGCACTACGGCATGCTCGAGGTCCATTCCGAGAGCCAGGCCGACACCCGGCAGGCCGGGCAGGCGATCCTTGATTACCTGGGCCTGCAGGAAGGCGATCGCCACAAGCCGCGCGTGGTCGCCAACCAGGTGGTGCGCCACCTGGAAGACACCCAGACCATGCTGATCAACCGTTTCCGCCATGGCAACATGATCCTGGCCGGCCAGACGCTGTTCGTGCTGGAGGTGGAGCCCGCGGCCTATGCCGCGCTGGCCGCCAACGAGGCCGAAAAGGCGGCGGACATCAACATCCTGGAAGTTCGCGCCATCGGCAGTTTCGGGCGCGTCTACATCGGCGGCGAGGAGCGGGACGTGGTGGTCGCCCACGAGGCGGCCACCCAGGCCATCGAGGCGGTCACGGGCAAGACCGTTACGGGCAAGACCAAAGACAAGTAGTTATTGGGGCCTGTCGACAGGCCCCGGATCAACCCGGGCCCCCAGGCCCGATGCGCGAGGAGCAAGGCAATGTCAGAAGCACTGGGAATGATCGAATGCCGGAGTTTTCCGGCCATGGTGGAGGCGGCCGATGCAATGGTCAAGGCGGCCAAGGTCGAGCTCGTCAGTTACGAGAAGACCGGCGGCGGCTACACCACCGCGGTGGTGCGCGGCGATGTCGCGGCCGTGCGGGCCGCCTGTGACGCCGGGCGCACCGCCGGCGCTCGCGTCGGCGACGTGGTGGCCGTGCATGTTATCGCGCGCCCGCACATCGGTGTCGACACGGCGATCCCGCTGGGCCGTACGCCCGAACCGGCCGAGTAGCAACCCTGGGAATGATGCCGTGAAACTCGCAAAGGTGCTCGGCACGGTCGTGGCCACCGAGAAAGACGACAAGCTCGGCGGCCTGCGGTTCCTGATGCTGGGTGAATGGGGCCACGACAACCAGCCCGCCGGAGGTTCCATCGTCGCGGTGGACGCCGTCGGCGCCGGTGTCGGCGAAATGGTGCTGTTCGCCGCCGGCTCGTCGGCCCGCATGACCGTGCGCACCGACATGAAACCGGTGGACGCGGTGGTCATGGCCATCGTCGACAGCTGGGAAATCAACGGCGACCGGATCTACAAGAAGGGGGAGACTGACGCATGAGCGGCCCGGGCGGAAGCGCCGGCCTCCTCAGCGACCGGCAGGTCGACCTGATCGCCACGCGCCTGGCCGAACGCCTGTCGGGGCGACCGGCAGCACCCTCGAATATCACTTCAGCAAATATCCCTGCGCCACAGATCACCGTACCGCCCGGCACGCCGGCCATCGCTCCTCGCAACCCGCCGGGGGAAAAACCCGGCGAAGGCGTGTTCGCCACGGTGGACGACGCGGTCGACGCGGCTCGCAAGGCGTTCCGCGAATTCGACGGCATGTCGCTGGAAGGGCGGCAGCAGATCATCGCATCCATTCGTGAGTCGATGCTGGATAATGCCAAGGCGCTGGCCCGCCACGCGCACGACGAAACCGGCCTGGGGCGAACGCCGCACAAGGTGATCAAGAACCGCCTGGTCACCCGCAAAACCTCGGGCACCGAGGTGCTCACGCCGCAGGCGGTCACCGGGGACAACGGCCTGACGCTGACCGAATACGCGCCCTACGGCGTGATCGGCGCCATCACGCCGACCACCAATCCGACCTCCACCATCATCTGTAACACCATCGCCATGCTCTCGGCGGGCAACAGCATCGTCTTCAATGTGCACCCGAACGCCCGCGGCTGCTCCATGGCCAATGTCCGCCTGCTGCACCGCGCCATCGTGCGCGCCGGCGGCCCGGCCAACCTGGTGACCGCGGTGGCCGAGCCGACCATCGAAACCGCACAGGAGCTGATGAGCCACAAGGGTGTCCGCCTGCTCGCCGTGACCGGCGGCAGCGGCGTGGTGCGCCAGGCGATGACCAGCGGCAAACGCGCCATCTGCGCCGGCCCCGGCAACCCGCCGGTGGTGGTCGACGAGACCGCCGACATCGACCTCGCGGGGCGTGAGATCGTGCGCGGCGCCTCCTTCGACAACAACCTCATCTGCATCGACGAGAAGGAAGTGATCGCTGTCGAGACTATCGTTGCCGAGCTGATGTATCAAATGAGCCGGCACGGCGCCTACCTTCTGAAAGAAAACGAACTTAAACGCGTAGAACAGGCGATATTCAGCGAGCAGCGCGGGCCCCGGCAG
>CALKKN010000120.1 GCA_937995275.1 uncultured Lysobacterales bacterium
GCTTGACGATGACCGCGCAATAGAGCGAATGACTGCCGTCGGCCGCCGGCAGCGACCCGGGCACGACCACGGAGCCGGCGGGCACGCGGCCGCGCAGCACCTCACCGGTCTCGCGGTTGTAGATCTTGGTGCTCTGGCCGATGTACACCCCCATCGACAACACGCTGCCGCGCTCGACGATGACGCCCTCCACCACTTCGGAACGCGCCCCGATGAAACAGTCATCCTCGATAATCGTCGGGTTGGCCTGCAACGGCTCGAGTACGCCGCCGATGCCGACCCCACCGGAAAGATGGACCCGGGCGCCGATCTGGGCGCAGGATCCGACCGTCGCCCAGGTATCGACCATCGTACCCTCGCCGACCCGGGCGCCGACGTTCACATAGCTGGGCATCAGGACGGCGTCGCGGCCGATGAACGCCCCCCGCCTGACCGTTGCCGGCGGCACCACGCGCGCGCCGGCCGTTTCGATGGCGTCGCCCCGCTCCCCGGCCCACCGCAACGGCAGTTTGTCGAAGAACTTCGTAAAGCCGGCCTCGATCGTTTCGTTCCGGTGAAGTCGGAAGGCGAGCAGGACCGCCTTCTTCAGCCACTGATTGACCCGCCATTCCCCTGCAGGACCCAGGGGCTCGGCGACGCGATACCGGCCGCTTTCCAGCCCGTCGAGGCAGACCTCCACGGCCTCGCGAAGATCATTGGGCGCGGTCGCGGGCGTCAGCTCGGCGCGCCGTTCCCAGGCGGCTTCGACCTGCGCCTCGAGCGCGCCTTTTTCGGCATGTTTGTGCATTCGCTGTCAGCCTTGTCCGAGGCGGTCGCGGATGCCCCCCGCCAGCGCCTCCATCGCCTCCGGCGTCAGTGGCCGGTGGTCCGGATCGCTGATCAGGAACGTGTCCTCGACCCGTTCACCGAACGTGGCGATCCTGGCATTGTGTACCTGTACGTTCTGCTCGTAGATGGCGGCCGCGACCCGCGAAAGCAAGCCGGGTTGGTCGTTGCATTTCAGGTGCAGCACGGTGCCCCCGCCGTCCGGGTCGTCGCTGAACCGTACAACCGGCTCGGAGGTGAAATGCCGCAGCCGGCGCGGGAGCTTGCGGCTCAGCGGGGCGCGGGGCCGCTCCTCGCTGGTCACCACCTCGAGACGGCTGACGAGTTCCGCGGCGTCGACATCGTTGATGATATCGCCGTGCTGATCCATCAACTGGAACAGGTCGTAGCTGCGGCCGTCGTCGGTCGTCAACACGCGGGCCGACATGACGTCGAGGCCCATCTCGTCGAGCACGAAGGTGATGCCGGCGAACAGGCCTTCATGGTCCGGTACGCAGACCAGCAATTCCGATACGCCGTGCGGCTGCACCGGGCGCACGGCGATCTGCTGCTCGGCCCCGGCAGTTTTCACGACCACCTCGGTGGTCCACTCGAGCTGGTCCGGGCTGAGACGCCAGAACGCGTATTCCGGCAGCGTCGCCCACAGGGCGTTGATGCGCGCCGGGTCGACTGCTCGCCTCAGCAGGCGGCTCAAAGCCGCGGCGCGGGTCTCGCGCACCCGCGTGGCGCGCTTGATCGGATTCTCGAGGCCCCGCCTCAGTGCCTCGCCGGCGGACAGGTACAAATCCCACAGCAACTTGTTCTTCCAGTTGTTCCACAGCTTGGGGCTGGTGCCCGCGATGTCCGCGACGGTCAACAGGTACAGGTGGTCGAGATACCGCGTATTGCCCACCGTTTCAGCGAACGTCTGGACATTCAGCGGATCCGACAGGTCTTTGCGCTGTGCAGTCTGCGACATCAACAGGTGGTAACGCACCAGCCAGGCGACCATCTTGCGCTCGGCGGGTTCGATGTCCAGGCGGGCGCAGAAATCCTCGGCATCGATTTCTCCGAGTTCGGAATGATCGCCCCCGCGGCCCTTGGCGATATCGTGAAATATGGCCGCCAGGTACAGCAGTTCCGGCCTGGCGATGCGCTTGAACACGGCCCGGCAGTGCGGGAATCGCTCCTTGTACTTACCGTAGGCGAAGCGGCGCAGGTTGCGCACGACGAACAGCGTATGCTGGTCCACGGTGTAGACGTGGAACAGGTCGTACTGCATGCGGCCCACGATGTTGCCGAACGCCGGCAGATACGCGGCCAGCAGGCCATAGCGATTCATTCTCTGCAACTGCGTGTACACCCCCTGAGGCTGCCGCAGAAGGGCAAGGAAATGGCGGTTTACCTCCTCGCTCTGGCGAAAATCGTCGTCGACCAGGTACAGGTGATCGCGGATGGCGCGGATCGTGGCCGCGCTGACGCCACGCAGGTCCTTTTCCCGGGCGAGCAGCACGAACATTTCCATCAGCGCGGCCGGCCGTTTTACGAAGACGGTGTCGCTGGCGGGCTCCAGATACCCGTTGCGGGCTCGAAATTCGTTACCGATCTCGCGGACTTCGACCGCCCTCCCGCGGGACAGGGCTTCCTGGAGCAGCTGCAACAGGCTTTCGTTGAGGCGTTCCAGCCGCATCACCGTGCGGTAGTAGAGCTGCATGAAATGTTCCACGGCCAGCGACGTGGCGCTGTCCTCGAAACCGAAACGCTCGGCTATCTGCCGCTGAAAGTCGAACAGCAGCCGGTCCTCGCCACGGCCCGCCAGCAGGTGCAGGGCGTAGCGGACGCGCCACAGCAGCCGCTGCCCGCCGACCAGGTCGTCGTGCTCCCGCTCGGTGATGACGCCGTTTTCGACCAGGCCGTGCAGCGTGCGCGCGCCGAAATGGCGGCGGGTCACCCAGGAGATCATCTGGATGTCCCGCAGGCCGCCGGGGCCCTCCTTGATGTTGGACTCGAGGTTGTACGCGGTGTCGTGGTAGCGGGCATGCCGCTGTTGCTGTTCTTCGAACTTGGCTTCGAAAAACGCCTTGCTCGGCCAGATGTGTTCCGGCGAGACCGCTTCCAGCATGCCGCTCAGCAGCTCGCGGGAACCGGCCAGCAGGCGCGATTCCATGAAGGTGGTGGTGGTGACGACGTCAGCGGCGGCATCCTCGGCGCATTCGGACGCGGAGCGCACGCTGTGGCCGAGATAGAACCCCGCGTCCCACAGCAACTGAACGAAGGCCTCGATTTCGGCCGTGAGCCGTTCCGCGCCGACCTCGTCGCCCAGCAGGATCAGCAGATCGATGTCCGAATGGGGATGTAGTTCGCCGCGCCCGTAACCGCCCACGGCGACGAGGCTGACATCGTCCACGAACGGCACCAGCTTCTTCCACGCGAGCAGCAGCAACTGCTCGACGAACCAGGCCCGCGCATGGACGAGCTGCACGACGTCCTCCCCGGCCCAGAACTGTTCGGCCAGCACGGCGTCCGCATGCTGCGCGGACTTGCGGAGGTAATCGCGCAGCTCGGCGAGCCGCTGCGCACTGTCGGCCTGGCCGAGATCGATCAGGCTCTCGGCGCTTTGCAGTTCCTCGATTTCGGCGAGGTCCAGGCAACCTCTGCTTACCGGCGGTGCGGCCAGCCTACCCAGCATCGTCAGAGCGTTTCGCCGGCCAGGCGCGTCAGCACGTCGTAACCGTCCTCGGTCACCGCGACAGTGTGCTCCCATTGCGCCGACAGGCTGCGGTCACGCGTCACGACCGTCCAGCCGTCCGGCAGCAGACGGGTCTCGCGGCGCCCCAGGTTGATCATGGGCTCGATCGTGAACACCATGCCGGGCACCAGTATCTCCCCGGTTCCCGGGCGACCGTAGTGCAGCACCTGCGGGTCCTCGTGGAACCCGCGTCCGATACCGTGCCCGCAATATTCCCGCACCACCGAACAACCCTGCCCTTCGGCATACCGCTGGATGGCGTGGCCGATATCGCCCAGGTGAACCCCCGGCCTGACCATTTCGATGCCCGTGACCATCGACCGGTAGGCGATCTCCGTGATGCGCTTGCCCCTCACCGTGGAATTCCCGACCAGGAACATCTTGCTGGTATCGCCGTGCCAGCCGTCCTTGATGACGGTAATGTCGATGTTGACGATGTCACCGTCCTTCAGCCGCTTTTCGCCGGGAATGCCGTGGCAGATCACGTTGTTGACCGAGGTGCAAATCGAGCGCGGGAAGCCGCGGTAATTGAGCGGGGCCGGGATCGCCTGTTGTTCCTGCGTGATGTAGTCGTGGCAGATTGTGTCCAGTTCACCGGTCGTCATGCCGGGTTGGACGTGTGGGGCGATCATGCGCAGCACCTCGCCGGCCAGCCGCCCGGCGACGCGCATCTGCTCGATCTCCTGTTTTGACTTGAGCACGATTCCCATTGCGTGAGGTCTGTTCGCCGTGTTGTTGGCCCAGCGGGCTCGCAAATTCCTGAACATCGGGGGGCACCGCCAAAACGGATATTGTACATGCCAAACTGCGGCGAATTAATCGGCAGGTCATACTTTTGCCCTATGACTGCCCGGGCTGCAACTGGGATAATGCCGAGATGTCAAATCAGCTGCCGAATCCGTGGCGAACCCGTTGAACAAGAGTAGCGACCATGCGAATCCGTAAGTTCTTCCGATTTCTCCTGCCGCTGGGCATCGTGCTGGTGTCGATCCTGGTGGTTGTCGGACTGGTCATGGTCGCCAAGGGCAAGCGGCCGGAGCGTGTCGAAACCGGCGGCCAGGCCATATTGGTCGAGGCCATCCCCGCCGAGATGACATCGCTCAACTTCAGCGTATATTCGCAAGGATCCGTCGAGCCGCGAACCGAAACGACGCTGGTCGCGGAAGTGGCCGGTCAGATCGTCTCGGTGTCCCCGAATTTTATCTCTGGCGGCTTCTTCCGCCAGGGCGAGGTGCTGCTGCAGATCGATCCCAGCGACTACGAAACTGCGCTGTTGCGGGCCCAGGCCAACCTGGCGTCCCGCAAGGCCCGAATGGCGGACGAGAAGGCGCGCTCCGAGCAGGCCCTGAAGGACTGGATCAACCTGGGGCGCGAAGGGGAACCGTCGGATCTCGTGTTGCGTAAGCCGCAGCTGGCCGAAGCGCAGGCGGGCGTCCAGGCCGCGGAAGCCGAATTACAGGAGGCCGAACGCGACCTGCAACGCACCCGCATCCGGGTACCGTACGACGGGCTGGTGCGAAGCAAGCTGGTCGATATCGGCCAATACGTCGCGCCGGGCACCCCGCTGGGCGTGACCTTCGCCATCGAAACGGCCGAGATCCGGCTGCCGTTGTCCGGCAGTGACCTCGCCTACCTGGACCTGCCCTCAGCGACGCGCCTCGACCGGGCGCACCGTGTGCCGGTCACCCTGGCCGCGGACACCGCCGGCCTCGGCGGGCGCTGGCGCGCGGAAATCGTCCGCACCGAGGGCGTGGTGGACCCGTCCAGCCGCGTCGTTTACGCAGTCGCCGAGGTCGTGGATCCGTATGGCGTTCTAGGCCAGAGCGATCAGCCGGAACTGATCGTGGGCACCTTCGTGCGCGCGGAAATCCAGGGGCTACGGGCCGACGACGTTGTCGTCCTGCCCCGCTCTGTGCTGCGGCCGGATTCGACCGTCCTGATCGCCAACGAGCAGCGCATGCTGGAGATTCGGCCCGTCACGGTGGCGCGAGCCGAACCGCGTGACGTTTTCATCAGCAGCGGTATCGAGGAAGGGGAACTCGTCGTCACCACTTCCATGGACGCGCCGATACCGGGAACGCGTCTGGCGATCAGCGGCGAGAATCCAGCGCCGTCGAACGTGGCCGGCAACGGTACTGAGGGGGCCGTCGCCACAACCGGAGTCGACCAGTGAACCGGGGCCCTTATGCCGCCCTGATCGACTGGTTCGCGCGCAACGCCGTCGCCGCCAACCTGCTGATGGTGATCCTGCTGGCCGGCGGGCTTTTTACGGTGTTCACGATCAAGAAGGAGATAACGCCGCGCATCGACACGAACTACATCAATGTCAACGTGCCGTTCCTCGGCGCCACGCCGCTCGACGCCGAGGAAGGGGTCGTGATCAAGATCGAGGAGGCGATCCAGGACATCGAGGGGATCGAGGAAATCTACTCCGAGGCCCGCCGCGGTTCGGGGAACGTGCAAGTCGAGGTCAGCGCCGATTACGAACTGACCGACGTGATGGACCAGGTCAAGAACCGCGTGGATGCGATCTCGACTTTCCCTGAAAATACCGAGAAGCCCACCATCTCCCGCACCCAGTTCCAGCAGCAGGTGATTTTCGCCAGCGTTTATGGCGACGTCGACGAGAGGACGCTGAAGGAGTACGCCAAGCAGGTCCGCAACGAGATTGTCACGTTGCCGGGGGTGACGCGAGCCGAAATCCTCGGTTCGCGACCCTACGAGATCAGTATCGAGGTCAGCGAATTTACGCTGCAGGCCTACGACCTGACGCTGGCGGAGGTCGCGCAGGCCGTACGCCGCGGTTCGCTGGACCTGTCCGCGGGGGCGATCCGGTCGGAAGCCGGCGACATCCTCGTGCGCACCAAGGGCCAGGCTTATGTCGGCCGCGACTTCGAGGAGATCGTCGTGCGCACCAACCCGGACGGCACGCGGGTGTTGCTCAAGGACATCGCCGTCATCCGCGACGAGTTCGTCGAGTCCGATAGTTTTTCGGAGTACAACGGCAAACCGGCGATCTCCATTCGGGTCCTGTCGGTGGGCAACCAGAGCGAACTGGACATCTCCAGGACCGTTAGCCGCTACATCGAGGAAAAGCAGGCCCTGCTGCCGGCCGAGGTCCAGGTTGCGAGCTGGGCGGACGTCAGTTACTACCTCAAGGGCCGCCTGGACCTGATGGTCAAGAACCTGGTCATGGGCGCCGCGCTCGTGTTCCTGATCCTGGCGCTGTTCCTGCGCCTGAAACTGGCCTTCTGGGTCATGGTCGGGCTGCCCATTGCCTTCATGGGCGCGTTTTTCCTGATGCCGCTGGCCGACGTCACGGTCAACATGCTCAGCCTGTTCGGTTTCATCCTGGTGCTCGGCATTGTGGTCGACGACGCCATCGTGATCGGCGAGAGCGCCTACACGAACATGCGCGCCAAGGGCCACTCCGTGGACAACATCATCGAGGGCGTGCTGAAGGTCCTGGTGCCGGCGACATTCGGTGTCTTGACGACCATCGCCGCCTTCCTGCCCATCCTGCTGGTGACCGGCATCTCCGGTCAGTTTTTCGCCGCGATCGGCTGGGTGGTGATCCTGTGCCTGACCTTTTCGCTGGTCGAGTCCAAGCTCATTCTGCCGGCCCATCTCGCGCACATGAAGGTCAAACACTACGAGAGGGACACCCATAACCCGTTCATCCGTTTCCAGCGCTTTTTCAGCGAGGGCCTGCATCACTTCGTCGATAACGTCTACTCGCCTTTCCTGGACAAGGCGCTGAGGCGGCGCTATCTGACGCTGTCGGTGTTCGTTGCGCTGCTGATCCTGTCGATCGGCCTGCTGCTCGGCGGCATCCTGCGGTTCGTTTTCTTCCCCGACTTCACCGCCGATTTCCTGCAGGTCGAGCTCGAAATGAACGAGGGCACCCCGGCGCACGAAACCCACGACGCCCTGCGCCGCGTGCAGGCGGGCCTGTGGGAGGTGGACCGGCAGGTCAGCGAGGAACAGGGCGTCGAGTCAGGCGCGGTGGTCTCGAGCGTGTTGTCGTTCGCCCGTGACGACGTTTCGGGCCAGATCATCACGGAACTGGTCAAGGAGAACGACGACGTCATCACCGGGCCCGAAGTCCTGCGGCGCTGGCGTGAAGCGGTCGGGAACATCCCGGGGACCAAGACGCTGGGGTTCGAGGGCGCCACCGGGCCGGGCGGCGGGCCGTCGATTTCGCTGCAGCTGATCGGCAGCAATATCGACCAGGTCGGCCGTGCCGCCAAGGACCTGGAGAGCCGCATCCGCGGGTACGAGGGCGTCTACGACGTGCGTAATTCCTACGAGGCCGGCACGCCGGAAATCAAGCTGAACATCAAGCCCGAGGCCGAGTCCCTCGGCCTGACATTGGCCGACCTCGCGCGGCAGGTGCGGGCCGGCTTCTACGGCGACGAGGTCCAGCGGATACAGCGCGGCCAGGACGAGGTCAAGGTGATGGTCCGCTTCCCGCGTGACGAGCGCGACTCGATGGGGTACCTGGACCACATGCGCATCCGCACGCCGGACGGCGGCCGCGTGCCGTTCCACGCCGTCGCCGAGGTCGAGCTGACG
>CALKKN010000121.1 GCA_937995275.1 uncultured Lysobacterales bacterium
CCTGATGGCACGCCGGGCTGCCCGGTTCACCCGGCCGAGCACACCCGGGAGACCGATCGGAATGCAGCGCGATGCGGCGGCCACCGTGTTCGACAGCGAATATTTTGACAAAGTTACGGCCAGCGCACTTTCCATCCGGCGGGAGCAGCAAATTATAGCGCGTCTTGACCGAAGTCACGCAGCGGGGAAATTCCGCCCCTCAGGCCTTGCGGCCTCCTTGCCAAGCAAGGACGATGGGATAGAATGCCTGCTGGCCTCAATACGGCAACGTATGGAATTCGATTACATCATCGTCGGGGCCGGCTCCGCCGGTTGCGTGCTGGCTAACCGGCTGACCGAAAATCCCGCCAACCGCGTGCTCCTGCTGGAGGCCGGCGGCCGGGACTGGCACCCGTTTATCCATATGCCAGCCGGGCTGGCCAAGCTGACCAGCCTTGAGCGCATCAACTGGGCTTTCGACACGGAACCCCAGGCCCACCTGCAGGGGCGCCGCCTCTACTGGCCGCGGGGCAAGGTCCTGGGCGGTTCGAGCTCCATCAACGCGATGTGCTATTGCCGCGGCCACCGCGGGGATTACGACAGTTGGGCCGAGGCAGGCGCGGCCGGCTGGAGCTTCGACGAAGTGTTGCCGTATTTCAGGAAGTCGGAAGACCAGGAGAATGGACCTTCCGAGTACCACGGCGCCGGGGGCCCGCTGAGCGTGCAAAACCTGCGCCATTCGAATCCGTTGTCGGGGGTGTTCATCGACGCGGCCGAGCAGGCCGGCCACGGGCGCACGGACGACTTCAACGGCCCGCGGCAGCGCGGGTTCGGTTACTACCAGGTCACGCAGCGCGATGGCCGCCGCTGGAGCACGGCTGCCGCCTACCTGCGACCGGCGCGCGGCCGCCCCAACCTGACGGTCAGCACGCACTCCCAGGCGACCCGGGTTCTCCTGGACCGCGGGCGTGCCGTGGCTTTGGAGTACCAGCGCAAGGGCCGCAAGCTCAGCGCACAGGCCGGCCGGATCATCCTCTCGGCGGGCGCAATCAACTCGCCCCAGCTGATGATGCTATCCGGTATCGGGCCGGCCGCGGCCTTGCGCTCCGTCGGCATCGAGCCGATTCACAACCTGCCGGGCATCGGGCAGAACCTGCAGGATCACCTGGACATCTGCACGCTGGTTCACTGCCGGGAGAAGATCACCTACGACCAGCTCAGCGATTTTGTGGTCGGGATGCGCTACCTGTTCGGCCGCAAGGGCCCCGGTTCCTCGAACATCGCCGAGGCCGGCGGGTTCGTGGTCAGCCGGCATGCCACCGACGACCGGCCCGATATCCAGATGCACTTCGTGCCGGCCTTCCTCGACGACCACGGCAGGAATATCCTGCCCGGCCACGGCATGACCATACACGCCTGCACCCTGCGGCCGGAAAGCCTCGGCGAACTGACGCTGGGGTCGGCTGACTCCACCGCCCCGCCCCGCCTGCAGCCGAACTACCTGGCCGAGGAATACGACCGGCGCCTGATGCGGGAGTGCGTCGTCCTTTCGCGCGAGATTTTCGCGCAGCAGGCGTTCCAGCCCTATGCCGGCGCCGAACTCTATCCCGGCGCCGATGTACAGACGGACGAGGCGATCCTCGAGTTCATAGGCCGCAAGGCAGAAACGATCTACCACCCGATCGGGACGTGCAAGATGGGCGTGGACGAGATGGCCGTGGTCGACCCGGGACTGAAGGTGCACGGCCTGGAAGGCCTCTTTGTGGTCGACGCCTCGGTGATGCCCACGCTGGTATCGGGCAACACCAACGCGCCCACCATCATGATTGCCGAAAAATTCGCCGCTATGCAGTGAGCAGCGGCAGGGGCACGTGGATCAGCGTGCAGGTCGCCCGCAGCAGCTCCAGTTCCGCGGGCACCATCTGCCCGTCGTGGGTCACGACCTCGGTCAGCGCGCGCACCAACTGCTCTTTGGCGGCCGGCTTCAGTCGGTCGAGCTTCGGCAGAATCGAGTCGAGGACCGCCACCCAATCGGCCGTGTCGGGCATGGCGGCAACAGAACCCAGCCCCAGCGCGGCGCAGCCGGCCTGGAACGCGCCGAGCGCTGCCGGCTCCCCGCTGTGGCCATGGCGGGCCAGCACGGCTAGCAGGCGCAGCGATTCATCGCGGCAGGCGTCCAGGGCCTTGCTGCCGGCCATCCGTACACGGTCGGGATTGTGCGACTCCCACAGCTGCTGGGCAATCACGCGGGCCAGCAGGAATTCGAAGACGTCCATGCGGCCATCCGCTTCGGCCAGGGCTTTGACCGTGTCCAGCATTTGCGCCATGAAGTCCGGCGGCCGCCGCTTGAGGGCCGTGAAAGCCAATTCGAGGAGCGGCAGCCGCTGCTGCGGTTCCGGCAGACCGGCAGCCCGCATGAGCCCGCGAACCTGGGCTTCGCTTTCCGCACCCATGCGCTCCGCTATGATCAGCAACTGCCCTTCGCGGATTTCCGGGTCGCCGTCCAGCAACGTGAGGAACAGGGCTTCGGGCGCCCATTCGGTGGACCGCGCAGCCTGCCTGACGTGGTCCGGCAGAGAAGCCGCCACGACTGCCGCCATCAGCAGCCGCTCCCAGTCCGGATTGCCGATCTGATCGATGATACTGCCGGCGTCGAACGGGCCACGGGCGGCCTGGCCGGCGCCCTCCGCGGCTGCTCGCCGCACGGACTCCTCCTGCTCGCGCTTCTGCTCGCGCAGGATCGACGCGGCCAGGGTGTCCAGTTCCTCGGGCCGGAAGTACGGATCGACCCGCGAAATCCGCTCGTTCAGCGGGGGATGGGTGGAAAACAGGAGCATGCGCCGGCCGTCGCCGAACAGCATGTGGCTGACCTCCTCGGTGTCGGCATCGAGGTACGAACCGTGGCTGTATACCGCGATCTTCTTGAGCGCTCCGCCGATACTGTCGGGATCACGGGTGAACTGGACGGCCGATGCGTCGGCCAGGTACTCCCGCTGGCGCGACACCGCGGCCTTGATCCAGCGCCCGAAGAACTGGCCGATGTAACCCACGGCCATCAGGCCGAAAGCCACCAGCAGGACGGCCGCGCCGTTGCGGTTGCGGGACGAGCGCCCGAAATGCGCGTGCATCAGCACCCGGCGCCCGATCAGCGCGAGCAGCAGGATGCCGAACAGGGCGCCCATCAGCCGGATGTTCAGACGCATGTCGCCGTTCAGGATGTGGCTGAATTCGTGCGCGATCACACCCTGCAGTTCGCTGCGACTGAGCTTCTCCAGCGCCCCGCGGGTCACCGCCACCGCGGCGTCCGAGGGCGTATAGCCCGCCGCAAACGCATTGATGCCCGACTCCTGTTCAAGGACGTAAATCTCAGGAACGGAAACGCCGGAAGCCAGTGAGATCTCCTCGATGACGTTGCGCAATCTCCGCCGCAGCGGGTCGTGGGGGTCCGACTCGACGAGTACGCCGCCAAGCTGGCGGGCCACCTGGCCGCCGCCGGACCGGAGGGTAGTGATTTTGAACAGGCTGGCCACGCCGATGACGGCTATGCTGGCTACAGCGCCGCCCGCCAACAATGGCAGGTTGGCCTGCAGCAGGGCGCCCGGCGGCAGCATCGGGGTGTTGGGTTCGTATGAGGTAACGCCCACCACCACCAACAGCAGGGCGTCGATGGCTGTGACGATCGCCAGGACCGCGAGGATGAAGACGAACAGCAGCGTCCGGGACTGACGGCGCGCCCGATCCTGGTGCTGAAAGAAATTCACCTCTGGTTAACTAGAAACTGACCTTCGGCACCTCGCGCTTGGCGACGTCCTCGATCTCGA
>CALKKN010000122.1 GCA_937995275.1 uncultured Lysobacterales bacterium
GCCGCCCGGTTTTTCAGTTGAGGTCAGAGGTTTGCCTGGGCTCCGTTATGTGACCAGCACCCCTTCAACGCCATTTCATTGGCTGTTTTAATATGATCGCAGGCAGTGAACAGCCCAGGAGTTTTCACACAGTCTGGACCCAAATCTGCCGTTTCGTGAAACTGGGCTAGACTGTGGATCAGTGACCCAATGCAGGCATCCAGAATGTTCGACCAGGAGCGGGCATGAGTGAGCGACTCAGGAAAATATCTCTGTTGATAATTGCGGCCGTGAGCGGCGGTTGCGGTCAGGAGGCTGGTGAATTGCAAACGCCTACGGTTGCGGACGAGCGGCTGAATATCCTGTTAATCGTTGCCGACGACCTTGGTTATGCGGACCTGGGTGTCCATGGCAGCGATATTCAGACGCCTAACATTGATGGGCTTGCTGCCGAGGGAGTATTGTTTACACAGTTTCATACGGCGCCGCTGTGCGCGCCGACGCGCGCAATGCTGCTGAGTGGCAACAACAACCACGTTGCCGGAATGGCGCGCCAGAGCAGGGGAGATCTGGCAGGATACTCGGTGCCCGGCTACGAGGCGAGCCTTTCCGATCGCATCGCCCCGTTGCCCCGACTGCTGCGCGATGCCGGATACCACACCTACACCGTCGGCAAATGGCATCTTGGACTGACTGCGGAGACCAGCCCGCGCGCGGCCGGATTCAGCCACTCATTCAGCCTGCTCGACGGTGCCGGCACGCACTTCGATGATGTCGGATATTCCGAGCGCGGCTCCACGTACTGGGAAGATGAAGATTTTACCGAATACCCGGTCGGCCGTTACTCGACGGAAGTCTACACGGACCGCCTGATCGAGTTCATCGACTCGAACAAAGACGATGGCAAACCGTTTTTCGCGTTCGCTGCCTACACCTCGCCACACTGGCCGTTGCAGGTGCCGGACGACTACCTGGACCTGTATTCGGGCCAGTACGACGACGGCTACGATGTGTTGCGCGAACGGAATTTCGCGGCCCTGAAAGCGGCAGGGATCGTCCCAACGGAATCGACCCTTCCCCCGCGCAATGATGCGATCACGCTCTGGGAACAGCTTAGCGCCGACGAGCAACGCCGCGAATCGCGCAAGATGGAGCTATATGCGGCGATGGTCGACAATCTCGACGATCACATTGGTCGTTTGTTGGGGTATCTCAAAGAAGCTGGCCTCTATGAGAATACGCTGATCGTTTTCATGTCAGATAACGGCGCCGCCGGCGAGGACTTCTACAACGAGGGTCCATATACTGAACATATTCAGGCGCATTTTGATAATTCCTATGAGACGATGGGAACGGCCGTATCATTCGTCTCATACGACGATCCCTGGGCGGAGGCCGGCTCCGCGCCATTCATGCGGCGAAAGACCTACACGCGCGAAGGCGGCATTGTCGCGCCGGCGATCATGGCGGGGCCAAGTGTTGCCAGAGTTGGCGCCATCGACTCGACTTACGTAACGGTTATGGATCTCGCGCCGACATTTCTCGAAATCGCTGGCGCGCAATATCCCGACGACGGCTCTGTGTGGCCGATGCTCGGCGAGAGCATGTCCGGCTTTCTGGCCGGCGAGGCAGAAACCGTACACGAGAAGGACTACGTGACGATCTTGTACCATGGCGGCCGCGCGTATCTGCGTCAGGGCAACTGGAAAATCGCGAATCTCGAGCCGCCTTTTGATGAGGACGACTTCGAGTTTTTTGACTTGTCGGTAGACCCCGGCGAAACGCATAACCTTGCAGAATCGCATCCGGATAAGTACGAAGATCTGCTGGAACTCTGGCGAGACGAGCGGAAGAAGCTGGGAATAATCCTTCCTCATGACCTGTGAGTTCGGACAATAAGGCTACCGAATCGAGCCGTTGGCACGAGCATCGGGGGAGCCAGTTGGCACCACGAATTGTCTGCTTCTGGCCGGTAACCGAAGTAACTACACACCGTTCCCGTTCCTGATTTGGTTCTGCTTTCTGCCTTGAAGCGGCCCTTAGCATGGCCGTGGGTCCTATGGCGGTTCTCGACCCCATAGGGAACATTCGAATGGCGAGAGGACTACACTTGGCTCATGATCCAAAGCACAGGCAGGAGCGAACCTATTCGACGGCCATCGGAAAGCGGCTGATATGATAATGGCGAAAGTCGGGGTCACTGTAATCCTGTATTCACCCTAAGACTCTCGATGTACGAGTTAAAAACCTCCGAAAATTCGAAATTCTCTAAAAATAGAGTCACATCCGGATGTCTCACCAACTCGCGAATTTGCTCTGCCAGTCGATCGGAAGGGCCATTTTCGACAAAGTCCTGTTCCATGTCCATCCAGATTATAAGGAGAAAATTGCCCCAGGCATAAGCCTCGGCACTATCCAGGTCATAGCTTTCCATAAAAGCCTGAACATAGTCGTCATGGCCGTCTACATTTTTTATCTTTTTCATCGCTGAAAGCAAAATCGGGGGGTCAATAAACGGCGTTAAGATCGAGCGAACGTGATCCTTATTGATTTGACGCTCGACAGCCAAGGTGTTTCCCCGGACTTCCAGGACGAGTAGGGCAAGAGAGATAATTACCGCCAGACTTGCCACCATTTCAGCTATAGACGCCCAATTTTTGAGTTTCATGACCTGGCTCTCCAAATGAAGGTAAAAGTGCAAGGATTATAGGGCAACGATTGCGGGTTGCTTCGCGTCGAGTTGCAGAACCGAGTTCCAATGCTCGGGCACATGCCACTAATGCGAACTTATGGCCGAAAGCAGTTAATTGCCGGAGGCAGCTATAACCGCTTCCAGAATGTTGCCCGCATGTATTTCCGCTATTCGCCTGCGGAACTGACTGCCGCATGGGCCCTGAGGGCCGCTTCCCACCCATTAAGGAGTCTCACTCCCCTTCTTTCGCCTCTGGCGAAAACCGGCTGCACGCGCGACGGCATGCGATCAGCGCACGCCCCCTCTGGTGCCGCTCACGCGCTACGGCGCTCGGTCAGCGCTTCTTCGCCTTCGGCTCCTCAGAAATGCGAAAAATCTGTGATCCGATGTCAAGCTAGCGCTGTTAACATTACGAATCGCATGGTCTTTCAAGTACTGATTATGGGCAAGTTAAAGAGTATGACAACCAATCATCAAGCAAAGAAGCAGTCAGTACCGGACGCCTGGGTAGTTCACAAATTAGAGTGAGACTCGTCATCCTCAGAACCGGCTCGTATTTTGCTTCTGGCCGAACTGAGAAGTCAGCACCAGTGATTACCGTGCGCTTTTCAATTCCTCTTTTGCAGGCGAAGCAGCCTGAACGATCAGGCCAAGGCAGGAGAGCCGCTTGCGGGCGGCATTTTTTTATAGCAGACAGTCACCCTCTGACATTTTATGAAATCGAAATTTTCTTTGTCTGCAATCGTGATTTAGCCTTTTGTATTGGCATCCGGCTCCGCTCTTGCACAGAGACCAGACGGCATCAACCACGAGATCTGGGTAAAGAGCAGCTTTGGCGCTGAGTTTCCTGATTGAGCGATATTCGGGGATGATGGTGTGCTGTGGATTGTTGGCCTGGGCACTCCGCAGGCATTCGATCAGAAGGATATGGGAGAGAGCGAGGTCTTCTGGCAGTCGGTCACCTTTAGCGGCTTTGGATTCTCGATTGCCTTTTCTGGAATGGCAACGGGCAGCGAGACCGATGGAATGATCAAAGGGGACGCGATCAGCGGATTTGGCCAAGGCCGGATCTTCAGCCCGGGTAGACGACGCCCGGCAGCCAGGTCACCAACGACGGCCACAGAGCCAGCAGAACCAGGACCGCGATCTGGATGGCGATGAACGGAATCACGCCGCGATAGATGGCCGTTGTCGGCACGGTGTCGGGGCACACGCCGCGCAGGTAGAACAGGGAGAAACCGAACGGCGGCGTCAGGAAGGACGTCTGCAGGTTCAGCGCGATCATCACCCCGAGCCACAGGGGGTCGAGACCCATCGCCATCAGCACCGGCCCGACGATGGGCACGACGACGAACGTGATCTCGATAAAATCGAGCACGAAACCGAGCAGGAACATGACCAGCATCACCAAGACCATGGCCGTGACGGCGCCACCCGGCAGGCCGGTCAGGAAGTCCGCGATCAGCTCGTCGCCGCCGAACCCGCGAAATACCAGGCTGAACAGCGAGGCGCCGACCAGGATCATGAACACCATCGCCGTGATGCGCGTGGTGCGGTAGACCACGTCCTTGAGCGTCTCCAGGTGCAACTGCCGCCCGAGCAGCGCCAGCAGCATCGCGCCGACGGCGCCGACGGCGGCCGCCTCGGTCGGCGTCGCGATGCCCTTCAGTATCGAACCCAGGACGGCGACGATCAGCAGCAGCGGACCGGAAGCGAGCATCAGCAGGCGCAGCGCGCTGAACCTGTCGCCATCCTCATCCGCAACGGCGGGCATCGTATCGGGCTTGGCTCGCGCCAGCACGGCCAGGTACAGCAGGTAGAACGCCACCAGCACCAGCCCGGGCACGAGCGCACCGGCAAACAGTTCGCCCACCGATATCGTCTCCGGGCTGTAACTGCCCATCCGCAGTTGCGCCTGCTGGTAGGCGTTGGAAAGCACGTCGGCGAGCATCACCAGCACGATGGAGGGCGGGATGATCTGGCCCAGCGTACCCGCTGCACAGATGGTCCCCGTCGCGATCGACGGCTGATAGCCCCTGTTCAACATGGTCGGCAACGAGATCAGGCCCATCGTGACGACGGTCGCACCGACGATACCCGTGCTGGCCGCCATCATGGCGCCGACCATGACCACCGCCATGCCGAGGCCGCCGGGCGATCCGCGCATCAACTGGGCCAGCGACTGCAGCAACTGGTCAGCCAGTTTCGACCGCTCCAGCATGACGCCCATGAACACGAACACCGGCACGGCGATCAGCGTCTCGTTGGTCATGATGCCGTAAATGCGGTTGGGGAAGGCCTCGAGAAAAACCGGATCGAAGGTACCGGTCAGCATCCCGATGCCGGCGAACAGCAGGGCGACACCGGCCAGGGTGAAGGCCACCGGGAAACCGGCCATCAGCGCGATGCCGATGCCGGCGAACAGGCCGAATGCCATCCAGGCAGCCAATCAGGCCTGCCTCGCCAGGTACAGATCCTTCAGGCGCACGTAATGCGCCGCGCTGTACGTCTGGTAGGAAATCTCCTTGTCGGTGAGGTCGCGCGACCGGCGCGCCGGATTGCCCCGCCACAGGGTACCGCGGGGCACCACCGTTCCCGGCGTGACCACGGCCCCGCCGGCAATCAGCGAGTCCTCCTCGACGACCACGCCGTCCATGACCACAGCGCCCATGCCGATCAGGCATCGGTCGCCGATCGTGCAGGCGTGCAGGATGACCCCGTGCCCGACCGTGACGTCCGCGCCGACCAGCAGCGGGCGGCCGTCCGGCAAGGCGGCGCTCTCGTGCGTGACGTGCAGAATGGAGCCGTCCTGGATGTTGCTGCGGGCGCCGACCGTGATGCGGTTCACATCGCCCCGCAGCACGGCCATCGGCCAGATGGACACGTCGTCCCCCAGTTCAACCGCACCGCTGACGCTGGCCATGGAATCGACGTACACGCGCTGCCCGAGGCGCGGGCGCTCGTCCATGAAGCGGTAGGTATTCCTGCTGTCCGGCGAACTCATGACGGGGGGATGTTATCACCGATGCCGCATTTTATGCACAATCCACGCCGGTGATCCGAAATCATCGGCTTAGTTTGAATTGCGCCCAACTGCAAGCATATTAGTCGCGCAACCCCCTGTTTTTTTTCTGTTATTGCATGATTACTACATTTCCGGGACATTACACCGGACCTGATGGCCGATCGTTTCGCCCGTTCCGCGTCGCCAGTTACACACAAAGTTGTCCACAGGCTGCCCACACCGGCGCCCGATACCTGCTGCGGTGTTTATTCTGCCTCTCTCAAAGGTTTACAATAGGTCGCTTCGAGGCCCGCCCCGGCCGCGCCAGGAAAAGCACTCCGTGAAGGAACATCTGGAAGAATTGCTGGCCCAGTCCTTGCTGCATCTGCAGCGAGACGGCGTGTTGCCGCCGGGCGCCGAGCCAACCGTGCAACTGGAACGGACACGCTCGCCGGAACACGGGGAGTTCGCCTCGAACGTGGCCATGGTGCTGGCCAGGTCCGCCGGCCGGCCGCCGCGCGAGCTGGCCCAGGCCATCATCGACCGGATGCCGAAATCGCGACAGGTCGACCACCTGGAGATCGCCTGCCCGGGCTTCATCAACTTCTTCCTGCAGCGATGCGAGCTGACCGGCGTCGTCAAGGATGTGCTCCGGCAGGGCGAGGATTACGGCCGCCTGTACCAGGGCGCGGGCAACCGCGTCACGGTCGAGTTCGTCTCGGCCAACCCGACGGGGCCGCTCCACGTCGGCCACGGCCGGGGCGCGGCGTACGGCGCCAGCCTGGCCGGCATTCTGGATACCGCCGGCTTCCAGGTGCAGCGTGAGTACTACGTCAACGACAACGGCCGGCAGATGGACATCCTGGCAGTCTGTGTCTGGTTGCGCTATCTCGAACTGTGCGGGGAGAGCGTCAGCTTCCCGGTCAACGGTTACCGCGGCGAATATATCTACGACATCGCCCGCTTGGTCCGAGCCGAACACGGCGACCGTTGGCGGTTTACGTCCCTGGACGTCGAAGACGGGCTGCCGCCCTCGCTGGAGGAAGGCGGGAACGGCGAAGTCTACCTCGACGCCCTGATCCGACGTGCCCGCGACCTGCTCGGCGACGAGGGCTACGCGGCGTTCTTCGATGCTGCGCTGGACACCATCCTGCTGGATATCAAGGAGGACCTCGCGGAGTTCCGCGTTTATTTCGACGAGTGGTTCTCGGAGCGCGAACTGGAAGAGAGCGGAGCGGTCGACCACGCCATCGAGCGTCTGCGGGAGAACGGCCACCTGTACGTCAAGGACGGCGCGACCTGGTTCCGGGCTTCCGCGCTGGGCGACGAGAAAGACCGGGTGGTGATCCGCGAGAACGGTCGGGCTACGTACTTCGCCTCGGACATCGCCTACATCCTGAACAAGCTGGAGCGCGGCTTCGATCGCGCCATTTACGTGCTCGGCGCGGACCACCATGGTTACGTGGCGCGACTGCGTGCTGCCGCGGCCGGTCTGGGCGAGGACCCGAACAAACTCGAAATCATGTTGGTCCAGTTTGCCGTCCTGTACCGGTTCGGCGAGAAGGTCCAGATGTCCACCCGCTCGGGCAATTTCATCACGCTTCGCGAACTGCGCGAGGAGGTCAGCACCGACGCCGCGCGTTTTTTCTACGTGATGCGCTCCCACGACCAGCACCTGGATTTCGACCTCGACCTTGCCAAGTCGCGGTCCAACGAGAACCCCGTGTATTACATCCAGTACGCGTACGCGCGCATCTGCAGCGTATTCCGGAATCTCGACCAGATGGACGCGCGCCACAACCCGGCGATCGGCGAAGCCGCGCTCGATCTGTTGACCCGGGAACACGAGGTGCAATTGATGCGGACCATCAGCCGGTTCCCGGAGACCATCGATTCCGCCGCGCGTCTCTATTCGCCGCACCTGCTCGCGCACTACCTGCACCTGCTGGCCACGGACCTGCATGCCTACTACAACGCCCACCAGTTCCTGGTCGGCGACGAAAACCTGCGCAACGCGCGGCTCAACCTCGTGCTGGCCACCCAGATCGTGCTGAAGAAGGGCCTCGGTTTGCTGGGCGTGTCGGCGCCGGAGGAAATGTAGGTGGCTTCGCGCAGTCGCGGCGCCAGCCGGGGCCGCAAGGGAGCGCCGGCCTGGATGTGGTTGTTTACCGGTTTCCTGATCGGCCTCGGACTCGCCTGGTACCTGTTCGCCAAGGGCTACATCCCCCAGCCCCGCGGCGCTGCGAGCGAAACGGCGGCCGAATCGTCGGGTCCGGATGCCGGCACCGCAACCGAAGAGGTCGCTCCCCGGTCCCCGGACAGCAAACGTCCACAGTACGATTTTTTCACCGTGCTGCCGGAAATGGAGGTCGTGGTTCCGGAACAGGAGCTCAGCGAAAGCGTCCAGCCGGGCCCTGCCGGCACGGCCGCCGCAGAACCCGCGGCGAGCTATCTGCTGCAGGTGGGATCGTTTCGCGAAGTGAGCGATGCGGAACAGATGAAGGCACGGTTGGCCCTGCTGGGCATCGTCGCGCGCGTGCAGACCGTGACCATCAACGATGCCACCTGGCACCGGGTTCGCGCGGGGCCGGTCGGCAGCGCCCGCGAGGCCGACGAAATGCGCACCCGCCTGGCCGACAACGACATCGACAGCCTGGTGCTGAAGGACCAGTAAGGGCCATCAGGCGCCCCGCTCGATGAGTATCAGGTCGTGCGGTTTCCCGGCGCGTAAAGATCGGTGATCGGGGGGCGTTGCTTCTGTTCGGAAGCCGCCCAGGCCCTGCGCCAGGCATCGAAGCGCGACCAGCAAACCCGCCCGGACCAGCCCGTTTCCGCCTGCTGGCGGTAACCCTTCGCGTCCAGCGCATATAGCTGCTCCCGCAGCGCCTCGTCGCCGCACCCCGCGGCGAACTCCAGCAAGCTGCCCCCGTTGGCCGGGCCGTGGGCACGCAGCCATACCTGAAGTGCTCGCCGCGCTGCAGCCGGATCGTCGCGATCGCATGCATTACGCAAGCTGGCCAACTGTGCTGTTTCGTTCGGGTCCATCGCGGGCCCGGCGGACGAAGTTCCGCCCCCGGCCCGGCGCCGGCCCGCCCACAGCCGCCCGGCGACGAGCAGGGTCAGCAACCACAGGCCAGCGAACGCCAGAGTCAGCCAGCGCCAGTAGCTGCCGCCGTCGGCTGCCATGGCCCGGTCCACCGCGGCGGGCGTACCCGGCGTGATGGCCGGCGCCACTTCCGCCGGTGACGGCGGCACCAGGGCAGAGGGCTTTACCTGCAGTGCCTTGGCGGGCAACACCGCGGAGCGCTCACGATCGGTGGCGGTATCCCACCACTGGACCGTCAGTTCCGGCAGCACCAGTTCGCCCTCCTGTTCGGGCACCACCGCGTACCGGAATTCCTTGTGCCCGAGCACCCACTGTCCGTCGTCGCGCGAAATGCCCTGCGGCTGGTCGGGGTAGATGCGCGCGCCCGGCAGTTCCGGCCAGGCGGGTTCGGCGATCATGTTTTCCTCCAGGCCGACCGCGTCGATGATGATCGTCCGGGTCACGGGCTCGCCAACACGGAGCACGTCCGAAGCGGAAATCTGCTGGGTCAGACTGAAATCTCGGGCTGGCTGCCAGTCGGAACCGGTGAAGGCGGCAGGCCGCGGTTCGATGGCCAGTTGCAGCGCCTCGCTCTCGACGGTGATGCGGCGACCGCGCACGCTCGGCTGCCAAATGCTGCCGTTGCGCCGCTCGACCAGCCGTCCGCTGAGCTGCATCGCCGGCAGGATCATTTCGCCAGAGCGCTCCGGGAACACGGCGTAGCGGCGCTCGAGGACCCGGTACCGCTCGCCGCCACGCTCGGCCTGGTACGGTGTTTCCTGCAGCAGGCGCACCGAGCCCGGCTCGGGCTCCGGCTGGCTGATGGCCGCCTCGGTGAGGTTCTGCTGGTAGAACACGCGCACCACCAGGCCCAGCTGCGCATGCACGTAATAGGGCCCCTCCTCGGGCGTCACCTCGACCTCGATGAAGACCGGCGGCAAGGCGCCCGGTTCCAGTTCGGGCGCCGGGTCCACCCGCAGCGTGGCCGGCTGCGTGCGGCTGCCGCCGAAGTCGAACGCCGGTATGGTCAACTCGCCGCTGTGCCGGGGCTCCACGGTCAGGAGTAACCGGACCACCGCCGCCTGGCGCCCGTTCGCGATGGACAGCTGGGTTTCGGATCGCCGGTCCAGGATGTCGAAGTCCGGCTCCAGGACGCTGAAGTCGGCGTCGAGGCTCTGTTTCGGATCGTCGGTCAGGAAGGTCAGGGTAACGGTCTCACCCTCGGTTACCCGGTCGCGATCGAGTTCGAGCCGCACGGCCGCCAGGGCCGACTGGCTGACCGCCAGCCAGGCCAGCGCGAACACCGTGACAAGCAGATAGTGGGGAATCCGGTTCATTGCGTCACCAGGCCTCGCTCTCGTCGTCGGGGGCACCCCGGTCCTGGTGCTGGCTCCGGAACTTGCGCCGGAGCAGGCCGCCGGGGTCATCAGGTATCCGGCGCAGCCATTGTTCCATTGCCTGGGCGTCCTCTTCCGACCACGCCTCGGCAAGGTCGGTGCCGTGCTCGCCTTCCTGTTCGTCGCCTTCCTCCTGGCCGGGTTCACTTTCCTGCTCACCTTCCCCGGATTCCTGTTCCGCGCTTTCCTCGCCTTCCTCGCCCTGCGATTCCTGCGGACTGTCGCCTTCCTGCTGCTCCGCCTCGGAGTCGCTGTCGCCGCTCTCGCCCTGCTCACCTTGCTGCTGCTGTTGTTGCTCTTGCTGCTCCTTGAGTTCCTCGACCAGGGCGCGGTTGTGCTCGGCATCCGGCATGCCCGGTTGCAGCCTGAGCGCCTCGTCGTAGGCGGCCAGCGCGGCGTCGTACTCGCCGAGCAGGGCCAGGGCGTTGCCACGATTGTAATGCCCATCGGCGGACGGGCTGCGGGCCCAGGATTCCTGCGCGTTGGCGTACTCACCACTGCGATACCAGCCTTCCCCGGCCAGTACCGGGTCGACGGCGAGGGCGGCCGCCCGTGCCGGATCCTGTTCGGTCAGCGCCCTGTGCGCCTGCTGGTCCTTCCTCAGCCACAGGTCCTCCCACCAGCCCGCCGCAGCCGGTTGCGGCAACGCCAGGCCGTTTAGCAGCACCAACGGTACGACGAACAGCAGACCCCGCCGGAAGCCCGCCAATGCCAGCGGCAACAGCAGCAGCACGAGCCAGGGGCCCGCATCCTTCCAGCGTTCGCCCAGCGCATCGTCCCGGCGCGCGAACTCGCTGCCGTCGCGGTCCAGCCACACCGCGGACGACAGCGATGCCGCGGCAAGTTCGGTGTAGCGGCCACCGCCCGCTTCGGCCACGGCCCGCAGGGCTGCACGGTCCATCCGGGCGATGACCACGTTGCCGGCCCGGTCGCTGACGAAACCGCCACCGCTGGGAATCGGCGCGCCATCGGCGGTGCCCACCGCCAGCACGGAGGTGAATATGCCCTTGTCCCGCAGTTCCCGGGCCCGGGCGGCATCCCTGGCAGTGGCCGCATCCGTGACCAGCAGGATCTCGCCGCGGCTGAACCCGGAGCGCCGCAGCAAGTCGGCCGCCATGCCCAGCGCGCGGTCAGCACGGGTTCCGGCCGCCGGCATGATATCGGGCTGCAGGGCCGGCAGCAGGTTGGCAATCGTGTTCATGTCGTTGGTCAGGGGCGAAACCACGTAGGCATCCCCTGCATAGGAAACCATGCCAACCTGCCCCTCCTCGGTCGACGCCAGCAGATCGGCCAGGCGGTAGCGGGCGCGGGTCAGGCGATTGGGCCGCAGATCCTCGGCCAGCATGGAGCGTGACAGGTCCAGCGCCACCACCCGTGCATCGCGCGACGACCACGAGGCATCGGGCAGCTTCTGCCAACTGGGCCCGGCCAGCGCAACGATTGCGATCAGCAGGCCCAACCCTACCAGCAACGGCCCGGTTCGCCGCTGATCCGACTTGCCCTGCTCCAGGCTCAACCAGCGCAGAAGATGAGCATCGCACACTTTGCCCCAATCCCCCGCCGGGCGCCGTGAACGCTGCCACAGCCAGGGTAACAGCACCGCCAGGGGCAGCAAGATCAGCCACAGCGGCCGGATGAAATGAAAAACTTCGAGAGTGTTCATGCCGGCGCCACCCGCGGGCGCGATCCGGGCCACACGGCAAACAGCGCTGCGGCGAGCGCCAATGCGAAAGCCGCCGCCAGCGGCCAGTGGAACAACTCATCCACCGGCCGGATTGCCTCCTGGTCGCTTTCCACCGGCTCGAGCTCGTCCAACTGTTCATAAATCCGCGCCAAAGCCTCGGCATCCCGCGCCCTGAAGTAGGCGCC
>CALKKN010000123.1 GCA_937995275.1 uncultured Lysobacterales bacterium
TTGACCTTGACGATCATCTCCGCCGTTTCGAAGACCGTCTCCGCGTCGGGCAGGATGACGGCGCCCGCCGCCTCGTACTCGGCGTCCTCCACGCCGATTCCCTGCCCGGCGGTCGACTGCACGAATACGTCGTGCCCCCGATGGCTGAGCTCGCGCACCGAGGCGGGGACGAGACCGACCCGATATTCGTGGTTCTTGATTTCCTTGGGTACGCCGATTTTCATTGCCCAGCCTCCTGTCATACTGAATATCCTGATTTTAGCGGGTATGACATGGTTTTTTGTCCTGAAAAACTGGATAATGCAGTTAATTATGCTATTAGGGTGCCTACAGGTAGCTATTTCGTGAAGAAAAACCCACACCAGCCCAGGCCGCTCGACCGCACCGACCGCCTGATCCTGAAATACCTGCAGGAGGATGGCCGCCTGTCCAACGTCGCGCTGGCGAGGAAAGTCAACCTGACGCCCACCCCCTGCCTGGAGCGTGTCCGGCGCCTGGAACGCGAAGGTTATATCCGCGGCTACACCGCCCTGCTGGAGCCGAGCCTGGTCGATGCGGGTCTGCTGGTCTTCGTCGAGATCAACCTGCTGCGCACTTCGCCCGACGCGTTTCGCAACTTTCGCCGCGAAGCAAAAAAGCTGCCCGAACTGCTGGGATGTCACCTGGTCTCGGGCAATTTCGACTACCTGCTGAAAGCCCGGGTCAGGGACATGCAGGAGTACCGCAGCCTGCTCGGCGAAAAGATCCTCGCCCTGCCGGGCGTAAGCGATTCGCGCAGTTATGTGGTCATGGAGGAAGTCAAGGAAACCACGTGCATTTCACTTGAGTAAGCGCGACACTGGATGTGATGAAGACCCTGATCATCCATCACGACGACTGCCTCCGGCATGACCCCGGCGCCCGCCATCCGGAACGCCCCGAGCGCATCGCCGCCGTGCTCACGGCCGCCGCCCGCATTGCCAACACCGAGTTACTGCCGGCGCCGCGAGCCGAGCCGGAAGATCTACTGCGGGTGCATGACGAGGAGTACTGGCAGGGGCTCGTCGAACTCGAGCCGGCCGGCGAAGCGGCCGCCGAGCGCGTCGCGCTGGACCCCGACACCTGGCTGTCGGCCGGTTCCATCGATGCCGCGCTGCGCGGCAGCGGAGCGGCCTGCTTTGCAGTCGACCAGATTTTTGCCGGCCAGGCCGGCAACGCCTTCTGCGCCACGCGCCCGCCAGGCCACCACGCCGGAACGGCCATGGCGATGGGCTTCTGCCTGCTGAACCACGCAGCCGTGGCGGCCCGCCACGCACAGGCCGAACACCGTGCCGGTCGCGTTGCGATCGTCGACTTCGACGTGCACCACGGCAACGGCACGCAGGAGATTTTCGCAGCATCGCCGGACGTGCTGTACGTATCCAGCCACCAGATCCCACTCTATCCCGGCACCGGCTACCCGGACGAAACCGGCTGCGGCAACATCCTCAACCTGGCACTGGCGCCCGGCGCGGGCGGCACGGAATTCCGCGCGGCCTGGGGCCGTCAGGGCCTGCCGGCCGTAGAGCGCTTCCGCCCCGACCTGATCGTGGTCTCGGCGGGATTCGACGCGCACGAGCGGGATCCGCTCGGTCAGCTCGAACTGCAGGATGACGACTATGCCTGGATCACCGAGGGTCTGCGCGCCGCCGCCGATGCCTGCTGTCAGGGCCGCCTGGTGTCGATGCTGGAAGGCGGCTACGACCTGGAAGCGCTGGCCTCCGCCGCGGGCGCGCACATCGGAGTATTAGCCGGCTAGCGCATTGCGCCGCGTTGGAGTTCTGGTAATATCGGCTGCGGATGCGGGTGTCGTATAATGGTTATTACCCCAGCTTCCCAAGCTGGAGATGACGGTTCGATTCCGTTCACCCGCTCCATTCCACCCCTTCCGGACTGCTTCGCCCCCGCGACGCCCGGCAACCCGAACCTATCCGCTCTGCCCCGTTGTTCGCCGCGAAGGGCAACCCTGCCGTGGGAACGCCGGCGCTCAGCCGGCCGCCAGGAAGCGGCTGGCGATCAGGTCCTCCGCCATGCTCTCAAGCTTCCAGTTCTTGAGGAACCCGCAGTGACCGCCGTGCTTCGTGACGATCAGCTCGATGGCCGGGTTGGCCGGCAGGTCCCGAAAATCCTGGATCGGCACCACCGGGTCGTCCTCGGAGGTGAGGATGGTTGAGGGCACCTGCAGCGCCGCGAGGCGGTTGCGGGCCACGGAATAGCCCTCGAAATACTCGGCCGCGCTTTCAAAGCCGGCATGCCTGGTCGCCAGGTAATGCGTGCGCTCCCGGAGCCCTCGTATCTCGTGCCAGGTTTCTTCCCCATACAAATCGGGGAAACATTGCTTCTTGGTGCGCAACGAGCGCGACCACTTGCGCTCGAAGTAGCGTTCGTAGAACCGGATGCCGTGCTCCATGGCGTGCATGGCCGCCGCCGGATCGATTACCGGGTTTACCGCAACGACCCGGGCGATGTCGAGTCCGGCCGGGTCCGCCCGCAACGCGACGCGCAGCGAGAAATTGCCCCCCAGCGAATAGCCGCCCAGGCGCCACCGCCGGGCGCCCAGCCGTTGCTGGAGATCGGCAAGCGAATTGACCACCTCGTCGAGCCGGCAGGAGTGGAAGATCCCGTCATTGAGGTGATGCGTGTCGCCGTGGTCGCGGAAATTCATCCGGAAGACATCGAATCCCTCGGCATACAGCCGCGCACCGTTGGCCAGCACGTAGTTCGAATTGACGCTCCCTTCCCAGCCGTGCAGCAGGACCGCCAGTCCCCGGCTGGCGCCCGGCTGGGCCGAGTACAAACCCTGCAGGCGGATACCATCCCCGCCGTCCAGCGTCCAGACCTCGCCTGCTCGGCGCAGCGCCTCGGAGCGACGCCGCACGACGCGGCGGCGCACCGCGCTGCTGGCGAGCAACGACTGGAAATGGCCGCTGCGCAATCCCGGCGGCGGCCGGAACCGGGTGAAGTCCTCAGCCATCCGGATGCTCCCCCGCATAGGCCGCCCGAACCGCAGCCTCCGTTTCTGCCGCGAGGTCACGCCGCTGCCTGCCGGCGGGGTCGATCGGCGGCAGCAGGTACACCTCGGCCAGGCACGGCGCCTGCATCAGGAGCCGAAAGAAATTGCCCAGGAAGTGTTCCCCCGGGCGAAAAGTAATGTCGTCGTAAGAATGGCCGTTGCGCAGGTAGCGCAGCATGACCGGCTGTACGGGGACCTCCGCCTCGATGGCCGGCCCGAACATGCGCGCGTGGAACCGTTTCACCCCTTCGCCAGGCAGTATGCCGCCCTCCGGAAAGACAGCCACCCTGCCCCCTTCGCTCAAGCGTGCGGCCATCGCTGCGGCTGCCCCGCTGGCGGAATCGTGGCTGCCGCGCTGGTGGAATACCGTTCCGCCGACCCGGGCCAGGAAGCCGATCACAGGCCACCTCGATATTTCGGCCTTGGCGACGAAGCCCATCGAGGCCAGGCTGTGCAACAACAGGATATCGATCCAGGATATGTGGTTGGCCGCGATCAGTTGCGCCCCCACCGTCAGCCGCCCCCGCATCTGACGCCGGATTCCGAACAGGCGGCAGGACGTACCCGCCCACCAGTTCAGCATGATCTCGCTCAGCGTTCGTCCGCCAAACCGCAGGGCCCGGCCCGGCGCGGTCTGGCAAAGTACCGTCAACGGCGTCGAAAGCACAGTGTGCAGTAGCAGGCCGGGAAACCGGTAGAGCAGGCGCAGGTAGCGGAACCGGTCGGTCATGTACGTTCAGTTGCGGCCGGCGCTGATGTTGACCGTGAGCCGGGCCGAACAGGTCAGGTTTCCGGCCTCGTCCCGGACGTCGATCTCCCAGAAATGGAGACTGCGGCCCAGGCGCAGCGGGCGCGCCACCGCGGTCACCAATCCGGAACGCACGGCCCGCAGGTGGCTGCCGCTGACCTCGATGCCGGCGACGCGGGCCCCCGGCTGGTCGGCCGCCAGCAGCCAGGAGGCCCAGCTGCCCAAAGTTTCGGCCAGCACGATGGAGGCTCCGCCATGCAGGATCCCGAACGGCTGCCGGGTCCGTTCGTCCACCGGCATCTCGCCGCAGATGAAGTCGGGGCCGATTGCAGTGATCCGGATACCGAGAATCCGCTCGATTCCGGCGTCGTTGCGCCGGTTCATCTGCACGAGATTCAATGGCGCCTGGCTCAGAAAATCGTTCAATCGGATGTCTGCTCCGGAAGAAAACCGCGCAAGCCTACCATAGAGCGGCACAATCAGCGAAAATGGTGGGTTTTCGACGGAGAGTGTCTTGGACACATTCGAGGTAACGCTCGCTGGCAGCGGGAAAACGTTCCGCGTCCGCCGCGGAGAAAACGTGCTGGCGGCCGCGCTGCGCCAGGGCGTAATGCTGCCCTATTCCTGCAGGAACGGCACCTGCGGCAGCTGCCGGGGGCGACTCGAGCGCGGCGAGGTCCAC
>CALKKN010000124.1 GCA_937995275.1 uncultured Lysobacterales bacterium
CTGTGGACCGAGCTGAGAAAGGACCCTTCACGACAACCAGTGATTTCGATCGCTGGGTCAGGAACGTCTGGCAGGTCGTCGAAGGCATTCCGCGGGGCCACGTACTGACCTATGGCGAGGTCGCCCGCCTCGCGGGAATGAGCCGCGCCGCGCGGCGCGTCAGCCTGGCCATGCGCCGCGCCCCGCGCGACAGGGCTTTGCCCTGGCACCGGGTGGTCAACGCGCAGGGCCGGATTTCCTTTCCCGCTGACAGCGCGGGTTACCGCCGGCAGAAGGAGCGGCTCGAGGAAGAGGGCGTCGTCTTCATCAAGGACAGCATCGACCTCGACAAATTCGGCTACCAGGGTGCGCTGGATCACCTGCTCTGGAGCGAACCGCTGTGACTGAGTCGGCCCCGACCAGACATCATTTCCGGCCCCAATGGGCGCTCGGGCAGTTGCCCGGCAACCGGGGCGAGGCCTGGCGCGTCCGGTTCGAGGACTTCAGCGACGATTTCGCCACGTGGGTCATCTTCTACGGCCCGCCGGGCGGCGAATGATCGCGCGCATCACCGCCGCGTGGCGGCGCCTCCGCAGTCATTCGTGGCTGGCCCTGGCCTTCGATGTGGCCGTCATTTGCGCGGCTTTCCTGGCCGTGCACGCCTGGCAGACCCGCAGTCTGCCGGTGGACGAGGCGGCGCCGTCCACCCAGCTTGCGCAACTGGATGGAAGCGGGATCCGCAACGCGATCGAAACGGGTGAGACGGGCATCGTCTATTTTTTCGCCCCGTGGTGCCGGGTCTGCCGTGTCAGCATCGGCAATCTGGATGACCTGGTCGCGCGTGGCAGCGTGGGGTGGGGGACCTTGGTTGCCCTGGATTATGCCGACGCCACCGAGGTCCAGGACTTCATCGACCGCACCGGCGTGTCGTTGCCCGTGGTGTTGGGCGACAGCCAAACGGCCCGGGACTGGTCGATCGGCGCCTTTCCGACTTACTACGTGATCGACGCCGACGGCCTCATCCGCAGCCGTTCGGTCGGCTACTCCACCTGGCTGGGTATGTGGGCCCGTCATTTTTTTGCGGAATAGCTGCAATCGCGGCTAAAGCCGCTCCTACAGCAGCGCGCGGGCGTGGTGGCGCAGGTGGTCCTCGATGAACGTGGCGACGAAGTAGTAGC
Organism: uncultured Lysobacterales bacterium; assembly: GCA_937995275.1. Taxonomy (GTDB): domain Bacteria; phylum Pseudomonadota; class Gammaproteobacteria; order Xanthomonadales; family SZUA-36; genus CALKKN01. The sequence continues at coordinate 1,158 of CALKKN010000124.1, forward strand.
CGTGGTCGTAGCCTTCCTGCATGCGCAGTGTCAGTGGGTAATGGCTGGCGATCGCCGCCTGCTCGAATGCGCCGGGCTTGAGCTGGTCGCTGAGCCACTCGTCGGCGGTGCCCTGGTCGATCAAGAGCGGCAGCTTTTCCTGCGCAGAGCCGATCAGCAGTGTGGCGTCGTACTCGGCCCAATCGTTGCGGTCCTCGCCGAGATAGTTTGACAACGCTTTCTGCCCCCACGGACACTGCGACGGGTTGCAGATTGGCGCAAACGCGGACACCGATCGGTACTTGCCGGGATTCTTCAGGTAGCAGATCAGCGCTCCGTGGCCGCCCATCGAGTGCCCGCTGATCCCCCACTTGCCGTTGATGGGCAGTTGCGCCTCGACCAGTGCGGGCAACTCGCGTGTGACGTAGTCGTACATGCGGTAGTTGGCCGACCAGGGCGGTTGGGTCGCGTTGACGTAAAAACCCGCGCCGGAGCCGAAGTCGAAATCGTCGTGCTCACCGGGAAAGTCGGTGCCGCGCGGGCTGGTGTCGGGGCACACGAGTGCAATGCCGAGCTCCGCGGCAACCCGCTGGGCGCCGGCCTTGATCATGAAGTTTTCGTCGGTGCAGGTCAGTCCGGACAGCCACAGCAGCGCGGGCACCGGTTCGCGCCGAGCCTGCGGCGGCAGGAACACTCCGAAGACCATGTCGCAGTCGCAGGCCTCCGAACGATGTTTCAGGCGCCGGATTTCGCCGCCGAAGGTGGCGGTGCTGGATACCGTTTCCATCGCCCCGGCCCGCTCAGAAGGTCACGACCGAGCGGATGCTCTTGCCTTCGTGCATCAGGTCGAACGCGGAATTGATGTCCTCCAGCCCCATCGTGTGGGTGACCATGTCGTCGATGTTGATCACGCCTTCCATGTACCTGTCGACGTAACCCGGCAGTTCGGTGCGCCCACGCACGCCGCCGAAGGCCGTTCCGCGCCAGACGCGGCCGGTCACGAGCTGGAACGGGCGCGTACTGATCTCCTGGCCGGCGCCGGCGACGCCGATGATGACGGACTCGCCCCACCCCTTGTGGCAGCACTCCAGTGCTGAACGCATAAGGTCGACGTTGCCCACGCATTCGAAGGAGTAGTCCGCGCCGCCGTCGGTCAGCTCCACGATGGCGTCCTGGATAGGCTGGTCGTAGTGCCTGGGATTGACGAAGTCGGTGGCGCCCAGCTTGCGGGCCATATCGAACTTGTCTTCGTTGATATCGACCGCGACGATGCGGCCTGCCTGGGCCATCACGGCGCCCTGGATGACGCTGAGGCCGATCCCCCCGAGACCGAAAACCACGACCGTTGCGCCGGGCTCCACCCTGGCGGTATTCAGCACCGCGCCGATACCGGTGGTGATGCCGCAGCCCAGCAGGCAGACCTTGTCCAGCGGTGCCTCCTTGCTGATTCTGGCGACGGCGATTTCCGGCAGCACCGAGTACTCCGAAAACGTGGACGTGCCCATGTAGTGATAGATGGCCTTGCCGTTTTTCGCAAAACGGCTGGAGCCCACCGGCATCAGGCCCTGGCCCTGGGTGGCGCGTATCGCCTGGCACAGGTTGGTCTTGCCGGATTTGCAGAAGCTGCATTCGCGGCACTCGGGCGTGTACAGCGGGATCACGTGATCGCCGACCTGCACACTGGTGACGCCGGGCCCGATTTCCTCCACCACGGCGCCGCCCTCGTGACCCATGACGGCGGGGAACACGCCCTCCGGGTCCTCGCCGGAGAGCGTAAACGCGTCAGTGTGGCAGACGCCGGTGGCGACATTGCGCACCAGAACCTCGCCGGTCTTTGGGCCGGCGACGTCGATTTCTTCGATTTCCAATGGTTTGCCTGCTTCCCAGGCGACCGCCGCTCGTGATTTCATAAAACCTCTCCGTACTACTTCAGGTGTCGCGGACCCGCACCGTAGGGCCGGTCCGGGTTCCGGTTTGCGTCAGTATAGCCGCGCGCGGCCCATTGCTCGCAAGTGCATGATCTTCACGCCCTTTCCGCAGGCTTTTTCCGTCCTTGATCAGTGCCTCTAATGCAAGGATTAACAATACCAATAAGCACGGCAAGACAGGCAATAATTCATGCAAAATAATTGAATAAAAGAGCCTGAAAATCAAGTGATTTGGATCATATATTAGTATTTTAAAATGTACTAATAATAGGCCCGCACCTGAAAGGGAATAGCATGAAGTGCCCGGATTTTCCGGGTGCTCGAGTTATGTCGAGAGGGACTATCATGAAGCTTCGAATACCGGAACTCTGCCTGGAACGCGGCGGACCCACCACACGGCTGACCTGTACATTAACCTTGTTGATTCTGTTGTTACTGCCCGTACTCGGTTTCGCCGCGGATCGTGCGCCGGTTGACCTGGAGCGGACCGATTTACTGACCCGCGAGGACTTCATCGAATACGCGGAGATGAACGAGATGGACGTTCACGAAGTGTATTTCGAGACGATGCTGTACGAAGGCACCGAGTCATGTCTGCTGTGCCACGAGGAAGAGGGCAACGAGGCCCTGGAGATGGGCCACTTCAAGTGGGAAGGCAAGACGGCCAGGATGGCCGGCCTGGAAGGCGGCGTGCACGGCAAGAACGACCTGCTCAACAACTTCTGCATCGCGGTCCCGACCAACGAGGGACGCTGCACGCAGTGCCACGCGGGCCTGGGCTACAGCGATGCCAGCTTCAACTTCAATGATCCCCGCAACATCGATTGCCTGGTCTGCCACGACCAGACCGGGACTTACCAGAAGGGCAAGACCACGGCCGGAATGCCCGATCCGGGCGTCGACCTGAACGCGGTGGCTCGCAGTATCGCCCTGGGCAGCAAGCCGACCCTCAAGAACTGCGTCGGCTGCCACGCCAAGGCCGGTGGCGGAGACAACGTCAAGCACGGTGACCTGTCCACGAATATGTTGGCCACGACCCGCGAGTACGACGTCCACATGGGCACCGACGGCGCCAACCTCGTCTGCGTCGACTGCCATGCCGCGAACCACGACCCCGAGACGGGCGATGTCAACCACGGCAACGCGGGCATGTCGCTGCACTCGGTCAACGAGGGCGAGATGCGGGGATGCGTCGACTGCCACGGTGGCCGTGACGCCATCCACGCGGACAAGCCCTTTGCCGCCATGTTCGAGGACGGCTGGCACGGCCGCCTGGCCTGCCAGGTTTGCCATATCCCGGCGATTGCCCGCGTGGTGTCGACCAAGGTGGAGTGGTACTGGGCGGATGCCGGCAAGGATGTCAGTCCGATTCCGGTCGATCCGGTCACCGGCCGGCCCACGTACGACAAGAAGAAGGGCACTTTCGTCTGGAAGAACAACGTCCGGCCCACGCTGCGGTTCTCCAACGGCCAGTGGAACCGGATGGTGATCGGCGTCAGCGACAAGTATGACCAGGAACCCATCATGCTCGCCGAGCCGCTGGGCAGCAGATCCGACCCGGACGCGATGATTTACCCGTTCAAGCTGATGGTTGGCAACCAGCCCGTCGATCCGAACACGAAGACCGTGCTGGTGCCGCACCTGTTCGGCAAAGCCGGTGGCGACAATCCGTATTGGGTCAAGTATGACTGGAGCGCCGCACTCGCGGACGGCGCCGCCTACACGGGCCAGGATTACAGCGGCGAGCACATCTTCGGTTCTACTGAAATGCTGCTGTCCGTCAATCACGAGATCGCGCCGGCGGAGCAGGCCTTCGGCAAGTGGGAAGAAGGCGGCGGTGGCGGTTGCCGCGACTGCCACTCGAACGATGCCATCGACTGGCCGGCACTGGGCTGGTCGGACGACCCGGTGAACGGCGGGCACCACCTGGGCGGTGGGGAATCCGACGGGACATCACCCAGCAAGCTGCTGGAGTAGACGCCGGACGGTCCGGAATAAATCCGACTGCGGCGCTCGATCAGTAAAAGGTGAGCACCAGGAGGATCGCCGCAGCGACGACGAGCGCTGCCAGCGCTGCAAAAAGCAACCGTTTTCGCCTGCGTTCCTTTTTGCGCCTCGACGCGGTTTTGGCTGCCTCCTCGCCGGTATCCTGCTCCGCGGCGCCGAGGATCGGCTTGGGCATGATGGCGAAATCAGGGTAACGCCGGATAAACCAGGCTTCACTCTTGTCGAGGTCGAGCCTGAAACGAAGCGTGCCGATCATCTTCAGCGTGGCGTGGACCCGGTCGTAAAGCGCCCGCCTTTCCTCGTCCAGCAGAATGGCCGAGTAGCCCTGCAGATCAGGGTGCTCCTCCAGGGCGGCGGCGATCTGCTCCTCGGTTGCCGTCGGCTCGAGTTCCAGTCTGTGGTAGAGGTCTCTCATGCCGGGTCAGCCCTGCAGCAGGGTCGGGTCCGGCGGGCGATTTTCGCCCCCTGACGTTCCATCCTTGTCCCACCACTCGGGACGGCCCGGATCGCCAGGTTCGGGCAGGGTCTGTCCGGAAATCGCCTGGAAGCGCTTCTTCAGGATGGCGGGCCCGAGAAACAGGGCGTCGGCGCAGAACCGCAGAACGTGGTTCTCGGCGATCGCGATGTTGTGGTCGGCCATGCACATGGCAATTGCCAGGTCCAGGAACGCCAGGCGCATTTCCCGGCTCTCCTTGCCAAGTGTGCGAACCGCCTGCTCGATACGCTTCAGATCGCCCGCGTGGATGAACTCCAGCAGTTCCTGGGCCTTGACCGTGCGTTGGGTGTCCGGAAACTGGGCGTCTACGTACTCCAGCTCCGAGCTGTCGTGTTGGCCGTCGCAATCCGCCACCCACAGGAGCAGCAGCTTGACCGAGCTCTCGAGTTGCTCACGCTCGCCCGGCTGCCGGCCGCTCAGTTTTGCGCCTCCAAAGGTCATCCGCGGTTCCTGATCCGATTCGACGTCGCCAGAAGAGCAGGGAGAACTACTTAACTGCATCTTCGGGCGCAGGTCAAGCAGGCCCGATGGCCGGAGGGGTCCGCAACCGGCAGGTTCCTCAGCCGCTTTTGTCCGCCGTCACCGTGATACTCATGACGTGCAGATCGCTGGTTGCCGCCTCGCGCTGCTGTTCCGAAGTGAGATGCTGGCGGAGCAGATCGCCGGGTACCTCGATGCGCTTTTCTGCCCTGACCTCCACACCGCTAAAGCCGGCGGCTGTAATCAGGCCCAGGTAGTCTGCTCGCGGCAACGCGCCCGAAACACAGCCGGCATAGGCTTCGGCGATGCCTCTGACCCATTCGGGCAGTTCTCGCGAGGCGACGATATCGGAGATACAGAAATGCCCGCCGGGCTTAAGGACCCGGTAAATCTCGGCGAAGGCACGCTGCTTGTCGGGCACCAGGTTCAGCACGCAGTTGGAGATGACTACGTCGATGGTGCCGGAGCGCACCGGGAGGTGTTCGATTTCGCCGAGTCGGAACTCCACGTTGTCGAGGCCGAGCTGGTCGGCGTTGGCCCGGGCTTTCGCGATCATCTCGGCCGTCATATCGACGCCGATTACGCGTCCGTCGGCGCCGACCTCATTGCGTGCGACGAAGACGTCGAGCCCCGCGCCGGACCCGAGGTCCAGCACGGTCTGGCCCGGTCGCAGTCCGGCGTGCTGGACGGGCAGGCCGCAGCCCAGGCCGAGGTCGGCCTCGGCCACGTAGCCCGTGGTCCCCTCGTAGGCATCGCCGATCATGTTGACCGAGCCGGCATCGGCGCCGGCCCCGCCGCAACAGGATTGCGCGGCGCCGGCGGGCCGGGTGCTGGCAATGTCGGCATACTTGCGGCGGACGGCATCGCGTAATTGCTCACTGGTTTTCATGGTGTGTGTCTCCCGTTCAGCAACAGTGTTCGAGCGAGCGAAAGACCTGCTCGAGCTGGCCGCGCAACAACCGCATGGCATCGCCGTCGATGCAGTAACAGGATCGCGGCCCGTCGATTTCCCCGGTGATCAGGCCTGCCTCCTTCAGGATCTTCAGATGCTGGGAGACTGTCGCCTGCGAGAGGGGCAGGATATCGACGATTTCGCCGCAAATGCAGGTGCCACGTCGTGCCAGCGTCTGCAGAATGGTCAGCCGCGCTGGATGCGACAGCGCCTTGCAGGCACCGGCCAGCGCTTCGAACTGTGTCAGATCCGCCTTTTCGCTCATTTTCTTATCGTACATCGACGATGAACGATTTGCAAGGGCATACTGACACTCCGGGCCGCTCCTACAGAAATTCCGCGGCGCTCTGCCTCAGCCGTGGGCGATTTCACCTTCGGTGAACAGGTAGTCCTTAAGTTCCTTGTCGAACGCTGGATCTCGGCGTCGGATCCACTCCAGCACCATGGCGGCGTGCTCCTTCTCCTCGTCCCGGTTGTGCGCCAGGATGGCGGACAATTCAGGGTCCTTGCAGGCGTCGACGCGCTGGTTGTACCAGTCGACCGCTTCCAGTTCCTCCATCAGCGAAACGATCGCCCGGTGCATGTCGCGGGTTTCGTCAGTCAGTTCCTCGATGGGTTCGTGGTAGCCCTCGTTTGCCATCGGTTCACTCCTCGATCAGCCTTTCATCATATCGGCGAGCGGATTGCTCGCGTGTACGTGTACATCCCGCTGTGGGAACGGGATGCTGCAGCCGGCCGCCTCGAGTTCGGCCTTAGCCGTCTCGAGCAGATCGCCCCACACGGTCCAGTAGTCCGCGGTCTTCGCCCACGGCCGGACCGCGAAATCGACGCTGCTCTCGCCCAGGGTGAGGACGAAGATGTTCGTGCCCGGCTCGTCCAGCACCAGGGGGTGAGCGGCGCAGATGCGGGTCAGCACCTCGCGCGCCTTCCTCAGGTCGTCCTCGTAACCCACGCCGAACACCAGGTCGATGCGGCGCAGATCATTGGCCGTGTAGTTCGTGATCGCGTCGGCGTAGACCAGGCCGTTGGGAATGGTGATCTGCTTGTTGTCCGGCGTTGTAAGGACGGTGCTGAAGATCCGCACTTCTTCGACCTTGCCCGAGATGCCGGCAACCTCGACGAAGTCGCCCTGGCTGAACGGCTTGAAGGTGACCAGCATCACGCCCGAGGCGAAGTTGCCCAGCGAGTCCTTCAACGCCAAACCGATGGCGAGGCCGGCTGCGCCGACCACCGCGACCAGCGACGTGACCGGCAAGCCGAGGGTATCCAGGGCGGCCAGAATCACGGCGGTCAGCAGAATGGCGTAGACCACGTTGCTGAGGAACTTGACCAGCGTCGGGTCGGCTTCGCGGCTGTTCATGAGGCGGGTGACAAAAGCGGTCACGCGCCTGGCGATCCACTTACCGACCAGGTATATGATGATGGCCAGGAGGATCTTGACGGCCCAGTCGCCCAGCATGGGCATGAGCTCCGCGTTAGTGAAAAACTCCCTCAACGACTCCATAAGCTACTCTCCCGTTGGTTTCCGCTGCCGCGCTTCGGGCTAGGTGATGTCGTCGCCCGGTTCGAGGAACTGCTCCATGCGGTCGGCGGCCAGCGCGACGCGCCGGATAACGTAGTCCAGTTCCTGCTCGCCGACAAAGGCGTACGGCAGGTTTTCACACATCTTGATGTAAGGCACCCCGTCGAGATCGCCAACCGCCAGGTACCCGACGCGCTGCGTCAGGTTGATGCGCAGGCATTTTTCGGCGTCGAGGTCGGCCAGCGGCGCCACCGGCGTCTCTACGCGCAGAACGCGTCGCCCGTGGTTGGTCTTCAATTCGGCGAGAAATATGCTCTGCCGCCGGCCGCTGTCGTCGATCGGATACTCGAAGCTGACGATGAACGGCTCGTCGATCTTCAGCTCGTACAGGCCGAGCATGTGGTTGCGGATCTCTGAAAAGGTTTCCATGGCTGCTCCGTTTCTGCTCCGGCCCCTACTTGGGCGCCAACCGGACGCCACCGTCCAGCCGGATCGTGGTGCCGTTCAGGTAGGGGCTCTCGATGATGTTGCCCGCGAGCACGGCGAATTCCTCGGCGCGCCCCAGTCGCGAGGGGAAGGGGATCGATGCCGACAGGGATTCCTGGATGTGCTCGGGCATGCCGTCCACCATCGGCGTCCAGAATATGCCCGGCGCAATCGTCATCACGCGGATGCCGAAGCGCGCGAGTTCGCGGGCCATGGGCAGCGTCATGCCCACCAGACCGCCCTTGGACGCGGAATAGGCCGCCTGGCCGATCTGCCCCTCGTAGGCCGCGACCGAGGCGGTATTGATGATCAGTCCGCGCTCGCCGTCGCCGTTGGGCTCGTTGTGCTGCATCACGCTGGCCGCGGTCTTGGCCACGTTGAAGCTGCCCACGAGGTTGACCATGATCGTGTTGGCGAAAAACCCGAGTTCCATGGGCGCTTCCCGTCCCAGCACGCGGCCGGCGCCGATAATGCCGGCGCAGTTGACGGCGACGTTCAGCCCGCCGTTAATCTCGCTCGCCTGGTCCACGGAGGCGATCACGCCCTCCTCGGAAGTCACGTCGGTGCGGATGTAACGCGCGCCGAGTTCCGCCTCGGCGGCGGCCCCGACCTCGTCGTTGATGTCCAGCATGACGGCTTTGCCGCCATTGGCCAGAATGTGGCTGACGACCGCCCGGCCGAGGCCGGAGACGCCGCCGGTAACCAGCGCCTTCACCTGATCGAGTTGCATTGTCAAAGCTCCCTTCCAGTGATTGTTGTCAGATTCTGATTCAATTCGCGGGCCAGTTTAACCGGCGGCCGCTGTATAGGTGAAATCTCCCGGGTCCGGTTACCCGCCGAATCAGACTTCGACGGCCACGGCCACCGCCTCGCCGCCGCCCAGGCACAGCGATGCCACCCCGCGCTTCAGGCCGCGCTGCCGCAGCGCGTGTATCAGCGTGACCAGGATGCGGGCGCCCGAAGCGCCGATCGGGTGGCCCAGCGCGCAGGCGCCGCCGTTGACGTTGACCCGTGCGTGGTCGAGTCCGTTGTCGGCCATCGCGGCCATGGTCACCGAGGCGAAGGCCTCGTTGATTTCGAACAGGTCCACTTCGTCCATCGTCCAGCCCGCTTTCTCGACCACCCTGGCCACGGCTGTCGACGGCGCGGTGGTAAACCACTCCGGTTCCTGGGCGAAGGTGGCGTGGGCCACGATCCGGGCCAGGGGTTCGATTCCGCGATGTTCCGCCTCGGCCGCCGACATCAGCACGGCCGCCGCTGCGCCGTCCGAGATTTTCGACGAGTTGGCGGCCGTAACGGTGCCGTCCTTCTTGAACGCGGGGCGCAGCGTGGGGATTTTGCCGATGTTGCAGCGGTGGGGTTCCTCGTCTTCGCTGTAGACATGCTCGCCCTTGCGGGTTTTCACCGTAACGGGGACGATCTCGCCGACGAAATCGCCCTCGTGCACGGCACGCTGGGCGCGTTCGACCGAATGCGTGGCGAAGCCGTCCTGATCGATGCGCGAGAAGTTGTACTTCTCGGCGCACATCTCCCCGAACACGCCCATCATCTGCTGGTCGTAGGGGCTCTGGAGCCCGTCCAGGAACATGTGGTCCAGCACTTCGCCATGGCCCATCCGCATGCCGCCGCGCGCTTTCTGCAGCATGTACGGCGCGTTGGTCATGGATTCCATGCCGCCGGTGACGACGATCTCTGCGCTGCCGGCCCGGATCGAGTCGTTGCCCAGCATCACCGCCTTCAGGCCGGAGCCGCAGACCTTGTTGACGGTCATGCAGCCGACCGCGGCCGGAACACCGGCCTTCAATGCTGCCTGGCGCGCGGGCGCCTGGCCCACGCCGGCGGGCAGCACGCAGCCCATGATCACCTCGCTGACGTCCGCCGCGTCGATACCGGCGTGCTCCACCGCGCCCGCAATGGCGGCCGCGCCGAGATCGACGGCGCTGAGTGGGTTGAACTGGCCCTGGAACGAGCCGATCGGCGTCCGCTTGGCGCCCACGATCACTACGGTCTGTTGTTCGGACATACTGATTCTCCGGTTTTCGAACGCGCGGCGCGGCTCAGTGTTTGTTGCGGCCCGGGAAACGGTGCGGTTTGCCCATGAACGGCAGCTTCAGCTTGCCGAGGGTGGCCATACGTTCCTCCGCCATGCGATCGGCCGCTTGCCAGGTGGGGATACCGTCGCGCTCCGCGATCTTGAAGATCTGCGTCACATTGTAGTAGATCGTCCGCGTCATGCGCAGTGCCCGCTCGTGGTTCCAGCCCTCGAATTCGATCGACACGTTCATCAGGCCGCCGGCGTTGACCGCGTAGTCCGGCGCATAGAGGATGCCCAGCCGCTCCAGTTCGTTGCCGGCCTCGTCGTTGGCGAGCTGGTTGTTGGCCGGCCCGGCGACGATTTTGCATTTCAGGCGCGGCAGCGTCTCCTCGTTGATGACGGCGCCCAGCGCCGAGGGCGCAAATACGTCCACGTCGAGGTCGTAGATCTCGTCGGTGCCGACCGCTTCCGCACCGAGCTCGACGGCCGCGGCCAGGTAGTCCTCCATGATGTCGCAGGCGAAAACTTTCGCGCCCTCCTTGCGAAGCTGTCTGACGAGGTGCAGGCCGACATGCCCGGTGCCCTGCACCGCGAAGCTGCGGTGTGACAGGTCCTCGTCACCGAATACCTTCTGCAGCGCGGCCTTCATGCCCTGGATCGAGCCGTGGGCCGTGTACGGTGACGGGTCGCCCGAGCCGCCGTGCGCCTGGTGCACGCCGACCACGTTCTCCGTCTCCTGGAAGATGAATTCCATGTCGTTGACGTCGATGCCGACATCCTCGGCCGTGATGTAGCGCCCATTGAGCGTGTCGATAAAGCGGCCGAAGGCGCGGAACAGGGCTTCCGACTTGTCCTCTCGCGGGTCGCCGATGATCACGGCCTTGCCGCCGCCGAGGTTGAGCCCGGACACGGATGCCTTGTAGGTCATGCCGCGCGAGAGCCGCAGCACGTCCCGCAGCGCCTCTTCCTCGGTATCGTAGGGCCACATGCGCGTGCCGCCCAGCGCCGGGCCCAGCGTGGTGTTGTGGATGGCGATGATGGCCCGCAGGCCGACGTCGCCGTTGTGGCAGAAGACGACCTGTTCGTGTCCCGATTCCTGGCAGGTGTCGAAAAGTTCCATGATTTTGCCTCCGTGGTGTTCTTCTTCGCAAATGCAGTCCACGGCGTCCGAACAGTGGCGCGGGACGCCGGACGGAAAGAAATTTTTCAGCACCTAATTTTAACGGGTGGGCGTCTTACAGCCCCTTGATATCGGCGGTTTTGTTGATGTGGGTCGCCTGCCCGGGCGCGGGTTATGGCGGGGCAAGAGATTGCTCCGCCTCATTCGGCGGGAATCTCGAAACCGTCCTCGTCGAGCTGCCGGATCGGCACGCCCAGCGTCTCCAGTTGCAAGCGGATGGCCGGCGTGTCGCCCACCACCACGATAGCGATGTCCCCGGCGTCGATCAGGCGGCTGGCCAGCGCATTCAGCGTCTCGCGGTCGGTCTCGCGCAGCAGCGCCTGCTGGCGCTTACGGTAGTCGAGTGGCAGGTCATAACGCAGGATCTGCGCCAGCAGCCCGAGCTTGGCGGCGGGTGTCTCGTAGGCACGGGCGTCCCGTTGTCCGATCGAGTTCTGCAGGAACTGGTACTCATCTTCGGTCATGCCGTCGGCGGCATAGCTGTCCAGTTCCTTCAGGACTTCGGTTACGGAAGCGGCCGTTGCCTCCTTGTTGACCTCCGCGCTGACCCGGAAAGCGCCCAGCTCCGGCCCCCCGCTGAAACCGCTGCTGATGCCGTAGGTGTAGCCCTTTTCCTCGCGCAGGTTCAGGTTGATGCGGCTGTCGAAGGTGCCGCCGAGGTTGAAGTTCATCAGGCCGGCCTTGTAATAATCACCCAGCGCATCGTATTTCAGCGAAGGGTAGGCCATGCGCAGCGAGGATTGCGCGGCGTCCTCCTTGTGCACCAGGTATACCGTTTGCCCCTCGACCCCGGGCAGTTCCTCGATGGGGGCACGCTCGACATCTTCGACGGGCAGCTCGGCGAGGCCGCTGAGCGCACTCAGCAGGCTCTCCCCGGACACGCTGCTGCTGACCAGCACGCCT
>CALKKN010000125.1 GCA_937995275.1 uncultured Lysobacterales bacterium
GGGTATGAACGGACCCGACGGGATCCGGCTCGATGCGCCGCGCGGCCGGCACCACCGCGTCGAAGGCCATCACCACTTCCACATGGACGGCCCGGCAGCGATCGCCGAGACTGTTCACGGGTTCATCCTCGAACGGGAAGCCATGGGCCACGGAGAACCGACATGACCGAACAGAAGTCAACCGTTATCAAACCCGGCATACCGTCACGCGAGCGCCTGATCTTCGCCCTGGACGTGCCCGATCTGGACAGCGCCCGGCGGCTGGTGAGCCAGCTTGGCGATGCGGTCGTCTTTTACAAGCTGGGGCTGGAGATGTTCCTCTCCGGCGACTACTTCAGGCTCGCCGACGAACTGCGCGAGCAAGGCAAGAAGATCTTCGCCGACCTCAAGCTGTTCGACATACCGGCGACCGTGGCGTCGGCCGTCCGCCAACTGGCCCGGCGCCGAGTGGACTTTTGCACGGTGCACGGCAATGACGGCATGCTGAAGGCGGCCGCCGAAGCCAAGGGCGACATGCGCATCCTGGCCGTCACCGCGCTGACCAGCCTGGACCAGGGCGACCTGGACGATCTCGGTTTCCAGTGCGATGCGGCGGCCCTGGTCCTGTCGCGAGCCAGCCGGGCACTCGCCGTCGGCTGCGACGGCGTGGTCTCCTCGGGCCTCGAGGTAACCGCCCTGCGCGCTTCTGTCGACCACGCCCTGATCACCGTTTGCCCCGGCATTCGCCCCATCCTCAACGACGAATCCCCGGCGACCGACGATCAGCAGCGGGTCATTACGCCGGCCAGGGCCATCGCCGCCGGCGCCGACTACCTGGTCGTGGGACGCCCCATCCGCGATGCCGCCGACCCGCGAGCTGCCGCCGAGGAAATCCAGCGCCAGATTGCGACCTCCCTGCCATCCCCGATGTAGGAGCGTTGCCCAAACCACGCGCACCAGCGCCCAGAAAATCCGGGGTGAAAATGCCCCTTGCAAATCTTAATACGTTGCATTACGATAGCGCCGTAACTGCATAATAATGAATGAAAACAGGCTAACGAATCGGAAACACCTGTTCAGCCAGAAATTCTGACGATCCTCTCCGGCTCTGCCGGATTTCCGGGCGGGCGCCTTGCCGGCCCGGATTTTTTTGCCCGCGTTTCGGGCGGTTTCCATTAAAATGGTCCCGCCACCATGAGCGCGGACAGCCCCAATATTGGATTTCTCGCCAAGCTGAAGCTGCTCTGGTTCCACCTTCTGCGGTCCATTCTGCATCTCTGGGTCAGGGCCAAAATCCTCCCGCAGCCGTTCGACGACCTGGAGCTCGACCGCAGCAAACCGCTGTGCTATGTCATCGATTCCTATGCCCTGAGCGATCTGCTGATCCTCGACCAGGCCTGTGAACAACTCGGCCTGCCGCGGCCCCTGTGGCCGCTGCCCCTGAAATCCGGCGACGAGGGGCGGTCCTACCTGGCGCTGCGCCGCAGGAAGGGCCTTTTCATCCGCCGCACCAAGGTCCGGAGCCACTCCGACACCCTCGAACGCCTGGTGGAAAACGTGTGCGACGGCAGAGAGGAGGACATCCACCTGGTTCCGGTAACCGTGCTGATCGGGCGCGCCCCGGACAAGGAAACCGGGTTGGCCAAGATTTTCTTCACGGAATCCTGGGAGTTCGGGGGGCGCATCTGGCGGTTCTTCAATTCGTTGATCAATGGCCGCCACACGATGGTGCAATTCAGCACCCCCCTGTCCCTGCGAACGCTGGCCGACGAGGGGCTGGGGCCGGCACGCTGCCTGCGCAAGGTCGGGCGAATCCTGCGGGTTCATTTCCAGCGCGTCCGCGCGGCGGCCATCGGCCCCGACCTGTCGCATCGCCGCACCGTGGTCGACGAGGTGCTGGCCAGCCAGGCCGTCCGGGAGGCCATCGACGACCGGGCGTGCCGCGACGGGACCACGGAGCACAAGGCCCGCAAGCAGGCGCGCAAGTACGCATACGAAATCGCCGCCAACTACTCCTATGCTTTCGTTCGCGTGGCCTCGCTTGCGCTCACCTGGTTCTGGAACCGTATCTACGACGGCGTCGAGCTGGAGCATTTCCGCGGCTTTCAGAAGCTGGCTCCGGACTACGAGATTATCTACGTTCCCTGCCACCGCAGCCACATCGACTACCTGCTGGTCTCCTATTTCGTCTACCACAACGGATTCGTACCCCCCCACATTGCCGCCGGCGTTAACCTGAATATGCCGGTGCTGGGGCGTTTTCTGCGCATGGGCGGCGCGTTTTTTCTGCGCCGCAGCTTCCGCGCGCAGAAGCTCTATTCGGCGGTTTTTCACGAATACCTCTCCCGCATCCTGTCGAACGGCACGGCGATCGAATATTTCATCGAAGGCACGCGCAGCCGCACCGGGAGGCTGCTGCAGCCCAAGGGGGGCATGTTGTCGATGACGGTGCGCAGCTACCTCCGCTCCCCGTCGCGGCCCATCATGTTCCAGCCGATCTACGTCGGCTACGAACGGCTGGTCGAGGGCAATAGCTACACCGCCGAATTGTCGGGGCAGCCGAAAGAGAGCGAATCGCTACGCGACCTGCTGAAAGTCTTCGGCGTACTCAAGCAGCGTTACGGCAAAGTGCACGTCAGTTTTGCGGAGCCGGTTTTTCTGGACGAAATGCTGGACGAGGCCGTGCCCGGCTGGCGCGAGCAGGATCAGGATGAGGATTCCCGGCCCGCATGGCTCAATCCGCTCGTCGATCGCCTCGGCAACCGTATCATGACCGGCATCAACCAGGCGGCGCACGTCAACCCGATCAACCTGCTGGCCGCCATCCTGCTGACCACCCGCAAGCTGGCGATGGACCGCGCGGAGCTGATCCGCCAGCTGGAACTGTACCTGGATATGCTGCGGGACTGCGATTACTCCGACCGCGTCAGCCGCACGCCAAAGACGCCGGAGGAGATCATCGCTTACGGCATCGAGCTGGGCGTCATCGATGTCCGCGAGCATCCGCTCGGCGACATCGTGGCCGTCCGCCCGGAGCAGTCGGTGCTGCTCGCCTACTTCCGCAACAACGTGTCCCACCTGCTGGTGGTGCCCTCGCTGGTCGCCAGCTGCTTTCTCAATATCCGTGCGATCACGGCCGAGCGGATCAGGCGCCTGGCCCTGGCCGTGTTCCCCTTCCTCAAGGCCGAATTGTTCCTGCCATGGGATCTCGCAGGATTCGGCGCCGCCGTCGACCGGCACATCTCGTGGCTGGTGGACAAGGGCCTGCTGACGCGAGAAGGTGACGACGAACTGTTGCGGCGGCCCGAGGGCGGCAGCCCCGAGGAGCTGCAGCTGCGGGTCATGGGCCACGCCCTGCTGCAGACGTTCGAGCGCTACTACATCACCATGGCCATACTGGCCAAAAACGGATCCGGCACGCTGACGCGCGGCGAACTCGAGCAACTGTGTTTCCTGACCGCGCAACGGATCTCCCAGCTGCACGAAATCGCCGCGCCGGAGTTCTCCGACCGGAACCTGTTCCGGCAGTTCATAGCCCTGCTGCGTGAGAACGGGATCCTGACGGCCAACCCCGATGACAAACTGGAATTCGACGAACTGATCGAGCGCGTCAGCGACGATGCCAAGTTCGTGCTGAGCAAGGACATCCGGCACGGGATCATACGGGTGGCGCCGCAGGTCCTCCTTTCGCATCCGGATACGCAGCAGTAGCCCGCCCGGCCGGCGCGTCCATCGCGCATGTCCCGCCGCGGCCCGGCAGGCCGCGCTCAGGCGTCGAGATCCGGAATCAGCTGCGACTCGAGACTGGCGATCCAGTCCTTGAGCTTCAGCTTGCGTTTCTTCAGGCGGGTCAGCCGCAGTTGGTCGACCGCCGGATCCTCCGACAGCCGGGCGATGGCCTCGTCGAGATCACGGTGCTCGATTCGGAGCTCGGCGATCAGCCGGGCGGTCTCGGACGGGTCGTTGCTGTAGGTGCTCACGTTACAAGGATAGTACAGATTTGACGTAGAATGCGTTCATCGTTACACACCTGTTCCCTATGCATCATTCCGAAAAGCAACGTTACTCCGACAACAAGCTGGTGAAACGCCTGCTCCGCAACGCCGGCAGGGCGATCACCGACTTCAACATGATCGGCGAAGGCGACCGGGTCATGGTCTGCCTGTCGGGCGGCAAGGACTCGTATACCCTGCTCGACCTGCTGTTGAGCCTGCAGCGGCGCGCGCCGGTGCGGTTCGAACTGATGGCCGTAAACCTGGACCAGAAGCAACCCGGTTTTCCGCCCGACGTGTTGCCCGGTTACGCCGGTGAGGTCGGCGTCCCGTTCCATCAGATCGAACAGGACACCTACAGTGTCGTCAAGCGCGTCGTCCCCGAAGGCAAGACCACCTGCGGGCTATGTTCGCGCCTGCGCCGCGGCGCGCTCTACAACTTTGCCGCGCAGAATGGCGTCACGCGCATCGCGCTCGGCCACCATCGCGACGACATCATCGAGACCCTGTTCCTGAACCTGTTCAACGGCGGGCGTCTGAAGGCGATGCCCCCCAAGTTGCTGTCGGACGACGGCCGGCACGTGGTGATCCGGCCGCTGGCCTATTGCAGCGAAGAGCACATTGTGCGCTACGCCGACCTGCGCCAGTTCCCGCTGATTCCCTGCAACCTCTGCGGGTCGCAGCCCAATCTGCAGCGCCAGGCGATCAAGGAAATGCTGGCCGGGTGGAAGAAACGCCACCCGGGCCGCATCGAGAACATCTTTCGGGCCATCGCCAACGTATCGCCGTCGCAACTGGCGGACCGCGAACTTTTCGATTTCGTCAGCCTGGGCCAGGGCGACTTAGGGGGCGAAGCGTCGCCCGACAGGCTGACACCCGCTGGCGACCGCCCGGGCCGCCTGCACATCGCATAAACGAGGAGGACACCATGGACAGAAGAAAATTCGTCACGACCGCGGGCGTCGCCGGCCTGGCCGGCACGGCCGGATTGCTGGCTGCCTGCAACAGTCGTCCCGAAGCCGCGGACTGCCCCGAGGGCGCCGCCGCCGCGCCGGCGGAGACGTTCGAATGGAAAATGGTGACCACCTGGCCGCGGGACTTCCCGGGGCTGGGCACCGGGGCGAATTACCTGGCCCGGATCATCGGCGAGATGAGCGGCGGCCGCCTGACCGTCAAGGTATACGGCGGCAATGAACTGGTGCCCCCATTCGAGGTGTTCGACGCCGTCCAGCGCGGCACGGCCGAGATGGGCCACGGGGGCGCCTACTACTGGAAAGGCAAGATCCCGGCTTCGCCGTTCTTTTCGGGCGTTCCGTTCGGCCTGACCGGCAGCGAGATCAACGGCTGGTTCTACCACGGCGGCGGCCTCGAGGTTTATCACGAAGCCTACGCGCCTTTCGGTGTCATCCCCTGGCCGATCGGTAACTCGGGCACGCAGATGGGGGGCTGGTTCAACAAGGAGATCAACAGCATCGACGACCTGAAGGGGCTGAAAATGCGAATCCCCGGCTTCGGCGGCGAGGTCCTGATGCGGGTGGGCGGCACGCCGGTCAACATCCCCGGTGCGGAGCTGTTCACCGCGTTGCAGGGGGGTACGATCGACGCCACGGAGTGGGTCGGCCCGATGAACGACCTGGCCTTCGGCCTGTTCCGCGCCGCGAAATACTACTACTACCCCGGCTGGCATGAACCCGGCACGGCCCTCGAAGGCCTGGTCAACAAGGCGGCCTACGACGCGCTGCCGGCCGACCTGCAGGCCATCGTCAAGTACGCCTGCCAGGCAGCCAACATGGACATGTTCGCCGATTTCGAGGCCCGCAACGGTCAAGCGCTGCGGACCCTGGTCGACGAACACGGCGTCGAGCTGCGGGCATTCCCCGAGGAAGTGCTGGCGGAACTCCGGCAGGCCGCCGCCGAACTGATCGAGGAACAGGCGGCCTCCGACCCGGTCTCGGGCAAGGTGTGGGCCTCGCTGAAAACCTACATGGAAAACGCGCGCACTTCGACGGCGGTGGGGTCGCAGTATTTCGTCAACCACCGATAACGCCCCTGCCGGTCGGTGAAACGCCTGCGGACCCTGGCAGCCCGCCTGCTGCCGCTCGCCCTGGCCGCGGGCTGCACTGCGTCGTTCACCTACAATCACCTGGATTGGCTGATCCCCTGGTACGTCGACGGTTACGTCGACCTGACCCGCGACCAGCGCAAGAGCCTCGAGGACCGGCTCGAACCGCTGCTGGAATGGCACCGCGACGAGGAACTGGACCGTTACATCGCGCTTCTCGACTGCATCGAAGCGGATCTTGCAGGCCCGGTATCCGCCGCGACGGTGCAGACCTGGATCGACGAGATCGAAGCGGCGGCGGCACGCACCGAGGAAACCATGCTGGACCTGGCGCTGGACTTCGGCGCCACGATGAACGACGCGCAGATCGCCGAGCTGGTCGTCAGCCTGTGGGAACGGCAGCGCGATTACGAGGAAGAGTTCCTGCCGCGCAGCGATGCGGAATACCAGGAAGACAGCTTCGACAACCTGACTGACTTTCTCAAACGATTCACCGGGCGCCTGCGCAAGCCGCAGGAGCAGCGCCTGTACGAGGCCTCTGCCGCCCTGCAGCGGTTCGACCGGGCCTGGCTGGAGGAACGGGCCACGTGGCTGACGCAGCTCGAAGGGCTGCTGCAGCGCAATCCCGGCTGGCAGCAGGCCGTGCGCGACGGGTACTTCGCGCGCCGCGAAAGGCGCACGGCTGAATACCGGGAGATCCTTACGCACAACTTGGCGGTGATCACGGCCGCCATCGCTGATGTGCTGAACGAATCGAGCGAGGAACAACGCCAACGCGCGGCAGAGGAAATCGAGCGCATTCGCGCCCGCCTGCAAAAACTCACCCTGGCAGCCGCCCCGGACCTATTGAGCAGGGTAAATGCAGCTACCAACCCATCCCGGAACTTGGGCAGTTAGAACAGGCCTTTCAGATTGTGAACCACGCCCTATAGAAAGGGGGCGTCATCGGGGTCGTTCTCGGTCTCGACGCTGGCGCTCGGGGGTAGTTTGGCCATTGCCTCTCGCAGCATCTCGACGTGTTCGGTCTCCTCGTCCCGAAGTTCGGTGAACAGTGTCCTGACCTCGGGATCAGTGATGCCGGGCAAGGCCATGTCGTAGAAGTCGTAGGCCTTCTTCTCAGAGGCGAGCCCAAGCTCGAATGCTTGGACCGTGGACATGCCCCGGCGCGGCACTCCC
>CALKKN010000126.1 GCA_937995275.1 uncultured Lysobacterales bacterium
TTCGTATTCCTGATCGCGATGCTCGAGTCCCTGGTCCTGGTCGGGATCCTGTTGCCCGGCATCGTAATCCTGTTCGGCGTGGGCGCGTTGATCGGTCTGGGCGTGCTGGAGATGATCCCGATCTGGATCGCCGCATCCACCGGCGCGTTCGTCGGCGACACCTTGAGTTACGTGCTGGGGCATCGATTTCGGGCGCACCTGCTGGACATCTGGCCATTCTCCCGCTACCCGGGCCTGATGGAGCGCGGCACCCGGTTTTTCCATGCCCATGGCGCCAAGAGCGTGGTGGCGGGCCGCTTCATTGGCCCCCTGCGGCCCATCATCCCGGCCGTGAGCGGCATGATGGGCATGTCCCCCTCCCGCTTCCTGGCGGTGGACATACCGGCCTGCCTGGCCTGGGCGCCGTCCTTTTTGCTGCCCGGGATGCTGTTCGGCGCATCGCTGGAGGTCGCCTCGGAATATACCGGGCGGCTGGCGTGGATGCTGGTGATCGTGCTCGCCGTCCTGTGGCTCACCTGGTGGTTGATCCGGGCGATTTACGAGCCGCTGGCCGGGGCCTCTGCCCGCTGGCTCAGGCACGCGATACGGTGGACGCGCCGCCATCCCCTGCTGGGGCGCGTGGCGGGGCCGCTGCTGGATCCCACGCGTGGCGAAGCTTTGTCGGTGGCCATGCTCGGAGTGCTGCTGGTGATGCTGTTCTGGGGCCTGGTGACCGTGCTCTTCCTCTCGCCGTTCTCCGAGCAGCCGCGCATGGTGGATCAGGCCGTGCAGGAGCTGGCCCTGTCGCTGCGCAATCACCTGGCCGACCCGGTCATGGTCGGCATCGCGCAGTTGTCACGCTGGCCGGTGTCCGTTTTCGCGGCGACCGCGCTGCTGCTGTGGCTGCTCGGAGCCGGCCGCCGCGTGGCGGCGCTTCACTGGGTCATCGCGATCGGGGGCGGCGGCCTGCTGCACCTGCTGCTCTCCTGGGGCCTGCGATCGGCGCCGCGCGTCCTGGAGTTGGCCGACCAGTCCGTCCCCAGTCCTAGCGCGGCGATGAGCCTCGCCACGGTAACACTGACGTTTTTCGCGGTGATGGAAGCGCTGGAACTGCCGCGCAAGCACCGGCAATGGCCCTACTTGGTCGCCGCTTTGGTGGTGATGCTGCTGGCGCTGGCGCGGATGTACCTGGGCCTGGAGTGGCTCAGCGGAGCGTTGATGGGCATAACACTGGGGCTGGCCTGGACCGGTATTGTCGGCATCGCATACCGCCAGCGCGCATTCAAGCGATTTTCCGGCGTCACGGCCAGCCTGATTTTTTACCTCTCCTTTTTCGGCCTGTTCGCGTGGCAGGTGCATGCGTACCAGGCGGCGGACATGGAGGCCCTGCAGTCGTCCACCGCGCTCGTGGAGCTGGACCGGCAAGCCTGGTGGGAGTCGCGGTGGCGGGAAATGCCGGAGGACCGCACGCGGCTCACTTCCGTAGCCTCGCGGCGATTCAACGCCCAGGTGGCCGCGGACCCCGCCGTCATAGCGGAACGACTGGCTGCCGCGGGCTGGGAGACCGTGCCGGAATCGGACTGGCGCTGGGTATTGCAGGCCCTGAATCCCGACCCCGATGAAGCCAGCCTGCCGCTGCTCGGGCGCGCCTACCTGGGCCGATCGGAAGAACTGCTGCTGCGCAAGAGTATCGAGCCGGAAGGGCGCTTGCTGACCATCCGGCTCTGGGATTCGGGCATCCGGTTGATGCCGGGACGCCAGGTGCTGTATTTCGGTCAACTGGCCGAGGAGACGCTGATGCAGCGCTTTGGCCTGTTCAGCTACTGGAAAGCGGTGCAAATGAGCCGTCCGCTGCAACAGCAGGTCGAGGACCTGCTCCCGGACTTCGACCTGAAACGCGTGAACGGCGGGTTGGTACTGATCAGGGACCAGAGCATCCCCGGCACGTGACGCGGGTGGATGCTCAACCTGTCTGGAAGCGCGGCAGAACATCGACCAGGCTCTGCAGGCGCTCGATCGGGTCGGACAGTTCGAGCATGTGCTGTTTTTCGATACCGGCCAGCGGCAGCAGCTCGGCGAGGCGGTAGCCGACCCACACGGCGTCCTGCAGGCAATCCTCGCTGTAGTCCGGATACTGTTGGCCGACCTTCTCCATGAACCTGCCCAGCACGTCGGCCAGCACCGAATAGTCGGCGGGCAGCTGGCAGGCCGGCGGTTCCTGCAGCGTTCGGACCCGTGCCCGCAGCAGGCCGTCGTCCTGTTCCCGGGTCGAGTCGACTTCGAACCGGAAGGTGCCGACCGCGGAGACGCCCAGCAGCCCGTCCTCGAGGGTGTACCAGTCGACGATCCTGGCATGCGTGCCCACGGGCGTGATCTTGACAGGTGACGCCGCCTCGGCGCCCTCCCGGATCAGGCAGACACCGAAACCGGAGTCGTTGCGCGCACAGTCCCGGATCATCGTCAGGTAGCGCTGCTCGAAGATTCTCAGCGGCAGGAAGCCGCCCGGAAACAGCACCGAGCGCAAAGGGAACAACGGAATCTCAACGGTGCTCATGGTTCTCCAGCAACTGGCTGAATCGCCCCGGGACCGCGTCGAAGCCACCGTTGCTCATAAAGACCACGTGATCGCCCGGCTGCACGGCATCGAGCATCTGGGCCAGCAGATCCTCGCTGCGTGTGACCACGCGCCCGCGTCCGTCCAGCGGCGCGAGGGCCTCCTGGGGATCCCAGTCAATACCCTCACCGGCAAGCAGCCATACCCGGTCCGCCGGGATTAGCGCCGGCCCCAGTTCGTGGATATGCACGCCGGCGCGCATGGTGTTACTGCGCGGTTCCAGCGCGACCAGCACCCGGGCGTTGCCCACGTTGCGCCGCAGGCCCTCGAGCGTCAGGCGGATGGCCGTGGGATGATGGGCGAAATCGTCGTAGACGCGGATCTCGTCGATTTCCGCGATCAGTTCAAGCCGCCGCTTGACGCCGCGAAATGCGGCCAGCGCCTCGAGGGCGGCGCCGGGGCCCACACCGGCGTTCACGGCGGCAGCGAGCGCGGCGCAGGCGTTGAGCGCGTTGTGGCGGCCACACTGGCCCCATTCCAGCGAACCCAGTGGTTCGCCCGCCCGCCAAAAGGCCAGTTCGCTGCCGTCCGGCTTCAGCATCTCGACCTGCCAGTCATGTTCTTCGCTCGCCGAAAAACGCTGCAGACGGCTCCAGCAGCCGCGCTCGAGCACCGCCTCCAGCCGTGCGTCGTGCCCGTTGCTGATGATCGTCCCGCTGCCCGGTATGGTCCTGATCAGGTGATGGAATTGCGTCTGGATGGCTTTGAGGTCCTCGTAGATATCGGCGTGATCG
>CALKKN010000127.1 GCA_937995275.1 uncultured Lysobacterales bacterium
TGCCGGTGCCGCCGATCGTGATGCCGTCCACGCTCATCTGCTTCTCGTCCGTAACGGGGTCGCTGAATACCTTGGTGGTGGCCAGCGGTCCTTCGCGGTAGAACAAGGTCTGGTGGTGCGGCAGTTCGCCCTCCGACGGGAACTGGAAATCCAGCGGGGCGCGCCCGGTCATCGAGACGGCGGCGATCAGCAGCACCGGCAGGGCCAGCCGCCAGGCAGGATGAGCGTCCGGGCGGCCGGACCGCGGCCACAGCCGCAGGAACAGGATCGTGAAGCCCAGCGCCATGTTCAGGCCCGCCATCAGCAGGATGCCACGCTGGATCCCCAGCCAGGCGATCAGCACGACACCGGGCAGCAGGGCGCCCAGCACGTTGCCCCACGTATTGACGGCATAGACGCGGCCCACGTCCGCGCCCGTCGTGCGCAGGTCGCGCGCCACGATGTCGCCGGCCAGCGGGAAGGTCGCGCCGATCAGTGTGGCGGGCATGAGCATGACCAGGAAGGCCACGCCGAAGCCGGACAGCAGCAGCGGCAGCGGCTCGGCCGCGGACTCGGCCAGGTGGCGCCCGACGGCCTGCGGTTCGGCAATGCCGAACAACATCGGTAACGCCAGGGCCGAAAGAAGCCCCAGCAGGACCTGGATCCAGCCGAAGATAGCCACCTTGTCCGGCAGGCGGGCCAGCAGGAAACGGATGCCGTAGCCGCCCAGTGCGATGCCGGTCAGGAAAGCGGCCAGCATCGTGGTCAGGGCATAGGTCGAATTGCCCAGCAGGAACACCAGCGACCGCGTCCAGTAGATTTCGTAGGCGAACGACGTGAAGCCGGACAGGCCCAGCCCCAGGACCACCAGGCGCACGGTCCACCGGCCCGTTGCAGGCCCGTCCCCGGCGCTGCTGTCCGTTGCCGGCTCGCCCGGCGCGGGGACGGCCGCGGCGGGCAGGCGGGCGGATACCAGCCAGGCCGTGACGCCGATCAGCAGGTTGCCGGCGACGGCGATCCAGACCGGCACGTGGATCCCGAACCGGCCAATCAGGTAAAAGCCGGTCAGCAGCACACCGGTGACCGCGCCGAAGGTGTTGACCGCGTACAGGCTGCTCAACCGGCCGCCGACCGTACCCGGTTGCCGGACCAGGAAACGCGTCAGGATCGGCAGGGTCGCGCCCATCAGCAGTGTGGGCAGCATCACCAGCAGGAAGACCAGCACGAAGCGGACGATCGCCACCAGCGCGGCCGACTCGCCCAGCAGCCGGTACAGGTCCGGGTAGGCCGTCTGCATCTGGTGCAGCAGCAGGTGTACCAGGACAGCCGATATTGCAATGCCGATTTCGAGCCACGCGTACAGCCGCAGGCAGTTCGCGCTCCGGTCGGCAATGCGGCCGGCCAGCCAGCTGCCCAGCGCCATGCCCGACATGAAACCGGCCAGCACGGTGCCCACGGCCAGCGCCGTCGAGCCGAAGATGTGCGTCATCATGCGCGCCCAGACGACCTGGTAGACGAGCGCCAGCGCGCCCGACCCGAAGAACAGCAGCAGAACCAGGGGCAGCGTGGGGCGCGGTGATCCTTGATTCGGCTGCATGGGCATCCTGCTGTGGGCAACGGGCAGGGCAAGGATAACAAAATCGATTCGGCATGAATTGGCGGGCAGCAGGGATGCGCTATAGTGTGCGCGGTTTCTCAGCGAACGGTATGTCCCATGCACCACATCAGCCCCGAATCCTGGCTGGTCAGCGCCGGCCGGCCGGAAGAGCCTGGCGCGCCCCTGAACGTGCCGCCGGTGCCCGCCTCCAACTTCCTGCTGGGCGGCGAACGCGAGTATTCCCGCGGCAGCGGCACGCCCACCTGGGAGGCGCTGGAGACGATCGTCGGGCACCTCGAGGAAGGCGGGGCGGTTGCCTTCGCGTCCGGCATGGCGGCCGCCGCGTCCGTCTTCGACCAGCTGGACACCGGCGCGCAGGTCGTGCTGCCCGATGATTGCTACCACGGCGTCGCCGAGCTCGCCGCGGACGGGGAACGCAAGGGCCGCTGGCGGGTAGCGCGGATCGCGGTGGAGGACACGGCCGGCTGGCTCGCCGCAGCGGCCGAGGCGGACCTGCTGTGGCTGGAATCCCCGACCAATCCCCTGTTGAAGGTCGCCGACCTGAAGGCCATTTGTGCGGTGCCGCGCAAGCCCGGCGCACTCCTTGCCGTGGACAACACCTTCGCCACGCCGCTAATCCAGAAGCCGCTGGAACTGGGGGCGGACATCAGCATGCATTCGGCCTCCAAGTTCATCGGGGGCCACTCCGACCTGCTGGCGGGGATCGTATGCGCCCGCGACTCCGAGCGGCTTGCAGCCCTGCGGCGGTCGCGCACGCTGGCCGGTGCTACGCCCGGAACACTGGAGGCCTGGCTGGCCGTGAGGGGTGCGCGCACGCTGGCGCTGCGCCTCGAGCGCGCCCAGCAGAACGCCGGCCGCCTGGCCACGTGGCTGCAACGCCATCCGCGCGTGGAACAGGTCCGTTATCCCGGGTTGCCGGACCACCCCGGGCAGGCAGTGGCGGCCGGCCAGATGGCCGGTTTCGGCAGCATGATCTCCTACGACGTGGCGGGCGGTGCCGATGCCGCGGACGCCGTCTGCCGGAACGTCCGGCTGATCCGCCACGCGTCCAGCCTCGGCGCGGTCGAGTCGACCATGGAGCGGCGCGCCGCGAACGCCGGCCAGGAGCACCTGCCGCCGTCGCTGCTGCGGCTGAGCGTCGGTATCGAATCCTGTACCGACCTCGAAGCGGACCTGGATCAGGCCCTGCATGCAGCCAGCACTTGAGGGGCGATATAATCAGTGAGTCCGGCCGGGTGTTGTTCGTCTCTCAAATCGAACGGCCACATACTGGCCGGTCACCTGCCCGTGCCATCGGAGTAAAACCATGTCCAAGCGAGACGAAATTATCCAAGCATTGAAAGCGCAGCTCGACGAACTCAACGGGGAACTCGACGAACTGGAGACCAAGGCGAAGGCCGGCCGGGAAGAACTCGGCAAGAAGTACGACGCACAGGTCGCCAGCCTGCGCGCCTCGGCCGCGACCCTGCGGACGAAGATCGACGAAGTCATGGCCGCCGGTGACGAAAAATGGGAGGCGGTGGTCGCCGAAGCAGAGAAAGTCCAAAAGGCGCTGGTCCATTCCTTCAACTACTTCAAGTCACAGCTTAAGTAGGGCAACCTCCGCATCGTGACCGGGCTGGAAAGCGAGGCGTGTTCCAACATAGTGGATTTTCCGCCGTTCACGGTTCCGGCCGACTGGTTCGCGGCGCCCGGCTCGCGCGCCACGATCATCGTCCTGCCGGCCATGGGGACGCCCGCCCACCGCTATCGGGTGCTGGCGGAGGCCCTGCAGTCCAGGGATTTCAACGTGCTGCTGCCGGAACTGCCCGGCACCGGCGCCAGCGAGCCCAAACCGTCCCGGACGGTCGACTACGGCTACGGTGACCTGGTCGAACGCTACCTGCCCGGCCTGGTCGCAGCGGCGCGGGCACGGGACCCTGGCGGACCGGTGCTGGCCGTCGGGCACAGTCTGGGCGGCCAGATCGCGGTGCTGGGGGCGGTTCATGGTTATCCCGGCCTGGACGCGGTGGTGACGGTCGCCGCCGGGCACATTCATTACCGTCACTGGCAGGGCGCCGGCGCCGCCAAGGTTCGGTTCGCGGCCTTCCTGTTCCCCGTCCTCGCCCGCCTGTTCGGACACCTGCCCGGCCGGCGCCTCGGGTTCGGCGGACCCCAGGCGCGGACACTGATCGGGGAATGGTCGCGCACCATTCGCAGTGGCCGGTTTCCCGAACTCGGCGGAACATCCCCTAACCCCGCCTGCCCGGCATTATGCATCGGCTACGAGGGCGATTTTCTGGCGCCGATGCGCTCGGTCGCGGGTCTGGCGGAACTGCTGAATGGCGCCACGGCAAAGCTGCCGATGAACTGGCCCGGGCCGCCCCATTCCGCCTGGACCCGTTACCCGGACTCGACGGTGAGCGCCATCGAAGACTGGCTGGTAGGTCAAACCCTGGTGGCGCGGGCGTGAAGTCGGACCCGATCGGCCGCAGGACCGTGCGCCGTGTGCTGCTGGTGTCGCTGCTGGCGGCGGTTGGCATACCCGCCTGGGCGCAGGACGACGCCGGCGTGCTGGAAGAGATCGTCGTCTACGCGACGCGGATTCCCACCGACCTGGCCGACCTGCCGTTCGCGGCCAGCCGCATCAGCGGCGAGCGGGTGCAGCGGGCCCGCCAGCAGCTCGGCCTGGACGAGTCCCTGGCCGGCGTGCCCGGCCTGTTTTTCCAGAACCGCTACAACTACGCCCAGGATCTGCGCATCGCCATACGCGGCTTCGGCGCCCGGGCCAACTTCGGCATTCGCGGCATTCGCATATTCGCCGACGATATCCCGCAGACACTGCCGGACGGGCAGGGCAGCGTCGACGCGATCGATCTCGGGTCGGTGCAATCGGTGGAGGTGATCCGGGGACCGTTTTCCGCCGTGTACGGCTCGGCGTCGGGCGGCGTCATCCACCTGCGGACCGAGGACGGGCCGGCGGAGCCGGTGCTGAGCGGCCGGCTGAATGCCGGCTCCTACGGGTTCCGGCAATGGCAGGCCAGGGCCGGCGGTCAGACCGGTGCGCTCAACTGGCTGGCCAACCTGTCGTCCACCGAGCTGGACGGGTACCGGGAGCATGCCGAATACCGGAGCGACCTGCTGAACAGCAAGTTCCGCTACGATTTCGACGAAACGGCCCGCCTGACGGTGGTGCTGAACGCGGTCGATTCACCGCGTGCCAACGACCCGGGCGGGCTCAACGCACGCGAAGCGGCGGCCGACCGCCGCCAGGCGGCGCCCCGTAACCTGCTGTTCAATGCCGGCGAGGCGCTCGATCAACAGACGGCGGGGCTGGCCTTCCGCAAGGACTTCGCCGGCGGCAGCGACCTGCTGCTGCGCGGCTACTATCAGAGCCGCGACTTCGCCAACCGGCTGCCGTTCGACGTGAACAGCAACGGGCAGGGCGGGTCCGTCGACCTGCAGCGCCGTCTCGCCGGTTTCGGCGCCCAGTACGGCTGGACGGCCCACTGGGGCAGCGTCAGCCACCGCCTGGTGGCCGGGCTGGATTACGACGCCCAGCGCGACCACCGCCGTCGTTTCGCCAACAACCAGGGTGTCCTCGGCGACCTGACCACCGACCAGGACGAGGACGTGACGACCACCGCGGTGTTCCTGCAGGACGCCGTGGACCTCGGCGACACCGTCACCCTGACGCTGGGCGGGCGCTATGACGAGGTCGAGTAC
>CALKKN010000128.1 GCA_937995275.1 uncultured Lysobacterales bacterium
GCCAGTCCCCCGTCATTTCCGTCCTTCCCAGTTCCTGATGCGCTCGAGGCACGCATCGCCACCGACTGCGGCGATGTAATCCTCCTGCGAATCCGGTGCCAATACGTAACGGTCCAGAAAAGCGGCGGTGGCCGCATCATCGCGGGAAACGGCGGTCCACTCCCGGTGGAAGCGGCTGTCATAACCGTAGCTGGGGAAAAAGGACGTCGGGTGGGCACCGTAGGGCACCTCCGCCACCGCATCGACCATGAAACCGGGCAGGATGGTTCGATCGGGGTGGCGCCGCAGCACCTCGGAATCCACGATTTCCTCTGCCGTTACGATTACGCGCCTGGCGGCCTTGGGCATGATACCGATGTCCGGCCACAGGACGGTCGGTTCGTACTGGGTGTTGCCGTACCGGTCGGCCCGGTGGGCGTGAACCAGCGCGACATCCGGCACCAGGGCCCGGCAGGCTACCACCGGTAGTCCACCGAACGGATCGACGAGCATTTTCAGGTTTTCCGGATTCAGCGCGATCAAGTCACTTCCAATGGCGCCGCGCGAGGGCAGGAAGGGCAGGTTCCTCGCCCCTGCGCCCAGGCGGGCATTGAGCAGCGTCTCGGAAAGCTCCTCGACCCGGACCCGGCCTTGTTCGACTGCTTTGCGGTATTGCTGACACAAGCCGAATTGTTCCATTGAAACCGCGGCCCCGATCAAGCGGTCGATCACGCGGGCCGCCGCCAGCCAATCGACAGCCATGCCGCCGACCAGGACGACGATAGCCAGGCAACGCTTCTCCTGCCGGATCAATTCGCGCACCGCAGCCATGGGCGCCGCTTGCGTCGCCATGTTCTGCAGCGCCACGACATCCCCGTTGCCGACCGCTGCGATCGCGTCAGCGAGCGTGGTGAGTTTCGACTGCATCAGACCATGAATGAGCCGTTTTGCGGCAGCAGCGCTCCGCCGTCCACGACGATGGTCTGTCCGGTAACGTAGCTCGCCTCGTCGCTGGCCAGATACAGCATGGCATGGGCAACCTCGGTGGGCATGCCCCAGCGTTTCATGGGCACGTACTGTGCCATCAGATCCCGCCTTCGCTCCGACAACGCCTGTTCGACACCGGCGGTCAGGACCAACCCCGGTTCAACGCCATTGACGGTAATACCGTAACGGGCGAGTTCGAGTGCGGCGGATCGAATCAGTCCGGTCAGTCCGGCCTTGGAGGCGGCGTAGTGCGCGCAGCCAGGGACCGCGACGTGATTGCCCTGTACTGACGACGTGAACAGCACGCGGCCGGCGCCCCGTTCCTTCATGGCGGGGAGACAGGCTCTGATGAGCCGGTAGGCGCTGGTCAGGTTCACGTTGATGACTTCACTCCAGGAATCGTCATCCATGTCTTCCAGCGGCGTGTATGGGAAGATGCCGGCATTGTGAACGAGGATGTCGATCCGACCAAATTGGTCAAGCGCGCCTTCGACCAGATGTGCGATACCTTCCGGTGACCCGATGTCGGCTGGAATGCCGCATGCCTCGCCCCCGTTTCCTCGGATGCTCCCGGCGACGCCGGTCACTTTCGAGGCAGTGCGCGCGTTGACCACCACCCCTGCTCCTTCCACAGCGAACAGGCGGGCGATCGATTCACCGATGCCCTGGCTGGCGCCCGTGACCACGGCCACCTTGCCTGCGAGGCGTGTCCGCCCGGTGCCTGTCACCACTCCACCTCCTGGCGGATGCCCTGGATATAGCCGTCGGGCATCCACTCGACGATTGCAGCCCAGTCCAGCAGCATGCCCCACACGGCTGATGCCGGCGCCCTGAAGGCCGCGGTGGCCCTGATAGTGGCAGAGTGGCTCAAACTTCAGGCGGACTCATCTGCGCGCCCGGAACCGGGTTGAAATAGTGAATCTCGACTTTCCGCCGGGCAATTTTCCATATTCCGTCGCGCCGTTCGAAGTCGTCGCTGTAGGTTGCGCTGATCATTTGAACGACATCGTCGATTGTCGCACCCATGCAGTCCACGTTGCAGACACCCTTCGCATGGTCGGCGTCCTGGAAGCTAACCCTGAGGTTCGAAGTCAGGTGGTGGGTTTCCCGCCACACCGGGTAGAGGACCTCGAACACTGCTTCACGGATGCCTTCGTGTCCGGTAAAGGTACCGAACGGCGGGCCGATTTCCCAGACCGCATCCGGGTGCCAGATGCCGATGAAACGCTCCCAGTCCCGGGTATCGAATCCCAGGCAGTAGTCGGTCACCAGATCGCGCAGGGCAATTCGGCTCTCCAGTTCGTCCACGCGGCGCAGCAGGGCTTTCAGTTCGCCGCTGCGTGCTTCTGCACTCTCACTCATTGTCGTGCTCCTTCAGTTCCGGCCCTTGCCGGGATGGCGGGCAAGGGTATCGGCAGATGGGTCTAGTTTCTCTCGGCACCCTGCTCGATCCAGAGCCGGAAGACCGTGATTTCCTCGGCTGTCAGGGGACCGTTCGGGAAGGGCATGATCTCACCGCTGCCTCCGGCGGCCAGATGGTCACCGTTGAGCTTCAGATAGGAGTAGCTCTTGTCGGGTTCGCCGGGTTCGACCAGCATCAGCGAGCTCTGGACGGAGGGTGCATTGACCATGCTCGCCCAGGCATCGGGATAGAGCGAATGGTCGCCCTGCGCGGCACCGGGCAGGTGGCACATGACGCAATGCCGGGTCAGGATCGGCTGCACGTCGGCTGCAAAACTCACAGGCTCGGCGGCCGCCGCAATCGGGCACAGCAGGCTAATCGCCGGCAACAGGCGGTTCAGGCGCCGCACGACCAAC
>CALKKN010000129.1 GCA_937995275.1 uncultured Lysobacterales bacterium
GGAAAGATGTGCCCACCGGTACCGCCGGCCATGATCAGCACGAAAGGCCGCCGGTCGGTCACGCCTTCACCTCCCGTGGCTTCTTGCGGCTGAACGCGCAGCCGCCGCAATCGCGGTCGAGTTCGTACTTGATCCGCAACACGATGCCGATGGCGACCAGGGTTATCAGCATGCTGCTGCCGCCGGAACTGATCAGAGGCAACGTCAGGCCCTTGGTCGGCAGCACCCCGAGATTGACGCCGACGCTGACGAGCGCCTGCAGTCCGATCCACAGCCCGATGCCGTACGCCACGAATCCCGCGAAGGGTTGCCCGTTGCGGTGCGCCATGATGCCAATGACCATGACGCGGGTGACCAGTAGCAGGAACAGCGCGAGTACCACGATCACGCCCGCCAGGCCGAATTCCTCCGCCAGCACGGCAAATATGAAATCGGTATGCGCCTCGGGCAGATAGAACAGTTTCTGGATACTGGCGCCGATGCCCACCCCGAACAGTTCGCCGCGGCCCACCGCGATCAGGGCCTGGGTCAGCTGGAAACCGCTGGCGAACGGGTCCGCCCAGGGATCCATGAAGCTGACGATACGGCGCAGCCGATACGGTTCCATCGCGGCGAAGCCGAATGCCGGCAGTGTCAGCAGGCCGAGCACGAAGATGTGCCGCCAGGCCGCCCCGGCCAGCCAGACCATCCCGGCGACGATGGCCGTGATCACCGCCGCGCTACCCATGTCGGGCTGCAGCAGCAGGATCACCGAGAGCAGGCCGGCGAACATCAGTGGCTTCAGGGTATCGAAAAAGCGCGACCGGACCAGTTGCGCCTTGCGCGCCAGGTAGCCCGCCAGGTAGATGATCACCATCAGCTTGACCGCCTCGACCACCTGGAAATTCAGGAAGCCCAGCCGAATCCAGCGCGTGCTGCCGTTGACCGTATGTCCCAGCCCCGGGATCAGCACGAGCAGCAGCAACAACACCGACAACCCCATCATCGGCCGGCTGATACGCTCCAGGAAGGCGACCGGGATGACCCGCAGCGCCAGCGCCAGCAGGACTCCGATTGCTATGAAGATGAGGTGCCGCAGGAGGTAGTGGTAACTGCTGGCCCCCTGCCCCTCCGCGATAGCGATCGAGGCCGAACCCACCATCACGACCCCGATCGCCAGCAGCAGCAGGGCGGGCACGAGAATGTAACTGTCGGGCCGTACCGGCACGGGGCTGACGCCGGCCGGCAACGCCTGCCGCCTGGCATCGGGGGGCTTGCCGGTGGCGATCATTTTGCGCATCGCGGCCATCCTCACCGGATCTTCAGCGTCGCCAGGCCGGCGAGCACCAGGATGACCGAGATGATCCAGAACCTGACGATGACCCGCGGCTCCGGCCAGCCCTTGAGTTCGAAATGGTGATGGATCGGCGCCATCCGAAAGATTCGCCGGCCGGTCAGTTTGAACGACGCCACCTGCAGAATCACCGAGACGGTCTCCATCACGAACACGCCCGCCATGACGATGAACACCAGTTCCTGCCGGACGATAACCGCCACCAGGCCGAGCGCCGCGCCCACCGCCAGGGCGCCGATGTCGCCCATGAAAATCTGCGCCGGATAGGTGTTGAACCACAGGAACCCGAGGCCGGCCCCGGCCAGGGCGGCGCATATGATCGCCAGTTCGCCCGAGCCGGGCAGGAACGGCAGCCCGAGGTAGTCGGAGAACACGGCATGGCCGGCCACGTATGCAAAGATCCCGAGGGCAGCGGCGACGAATACCGACGGCATGATCGCCAAGCCATCGAGCCCGTCGGTCAGGTTGACCGCGTTGGAGAAGCCGACCACCATCAGGTAGGTCGTCACGATATAGAAGACACCCAGCGGAATGGCCACGTCCTTGAAAAACGGGACGATCAATTCCGTTGCGGCGGGCACGTCGGCCGTGGCGTAGAGCAGCACCGCCACGGCCAGCCCGGCCAGTGACTGCCCCAGGTATTTCCAGCGCGCCGGCAGTCCGGCCGAATCCTGCAGCACCAGCTTGCGGTAGTCGTCGATCCAGCCGATCAGCCCGAAGGCCAGCATCACCAGGATCACGACCCAGACGTACCGGTTGTCGAGGTCCGCCCAGAGCACGGTCGAGATGACAATGGAGAACAGGATCAGGGCGCCGCCCATCGTCGGGGTGCCGGCCTTCGCGAAGTGGCTCTCCGGACCGAGTTTGCGGATGGGCTGGCCCATTTGCTGGCGGACCAGGCGGCGAATGAACCACGGCCCGAGCAGCAGGGACAGCAGCAGCGCCGTCAGGGCCGTCAGCACCGCGCGCAGCGTGATGTAGCCGAACACGTTGAAGAACGAGTCGACGTCCGCCAGGCGCTGGAACAACCAGTACAGCATTACCCCGCCTCCCGTATGCCCGGTTGGCGCGTAATCGCCGCCACGACCGCTTCCATGCCCATCGAACGCGAACCCTTGACCAGGCAATTCACCCCGGGCCGCAGATGTTGCCGCACCGCCGCCGCCAGTTCCTCGCGGGTCTCGAAATGTTCCGCACCCGGACCGAAGGCATCCACCGTGTAAGTCGCCATGTCGCCGGTGGCAAACAGCCGGCTGACGCCCATCGCGCGCGCCGATTCGCCGACCTCGCGATGCATCTTCGGGCTGTCGGTGCCCAGTTCCTTCATGTCGCCCAGCACCAGCCACGCGGTGCCCTGCATCCCGGCCAGTACCTGCAGCGCCGAGTAGAGCGAGGCGGGATTCGCGTTGTAGGTGTCGTCAATGACGGTCCAGCCGGCTTCCGTCTCGATGAAATTCAGGCGACCCGGGACCGCTTCCACGGCGGCGAGCCCCTCGCGGATGCCCTCCAGCCCGATTCCGAGCGCCAGCGCGACGGCGGCTGCCGACGCCGCGTTGACCAGGTTGTGCCGCCCCGGCAGGGCCAGCTCCAGCGCGAAGTCGCCCTGCGGGGTGACGATACGGGGCCGTTCCTCGCCGCCGGCCAGCCTCACGTCCGCAGGCTCCCCGACGCCGAAGGTGATCACCTGCCCGGCGCGGTTGCGTTCGAGCCAGAAATCCACCCAGGGCTCGTCGGCGTTGACGATCGCCCAGCCGTCCTCCGGCAGCGCCGCGTACAGTTCGCCCTTGGCCCGCGCGACGCCCTCCATGCTGCCGAACCCGCCAAGGTGCGCGGGCCCGATATTGGTCACCAGGCCGACGTCCGCTTGCGCGATTCCTGCGAGGTACGCAATGTCGCCCGCCTTGCTCGCGCCAAGCTCCAGCACCGCGAACCGATGGCGGGGTTCGAGCCGGAACAGGCTCAGCGGCAGCCCCAATTCGTTGTTGTAGTTGCCCTGCGTTGCGAGCACCGGGCCCTGCGGCCGCAGGATGCTGGCCACCATTTCCTTGACCGTGGTCTTGCCGTTGCTGCCGGTGATGCCCACGACGGTCGGGTCGAGGCGCTGCCGCAGCAGGGCGGCGAGCTTGCCCAGCGCCGTGAGCACGTCGTCCACGACGAGTTGGGGCGTCGCGAGGTCCAGGCGGCGGCCGACCAGCAGCGCGACCGCCCCGAGCCTGACGGCCGCCTCGGCGAAGTCGTGCCCGTCGGCCTGGTCGCCCGGCAACGCGGCGAACAGGGCGCCGTAATCGACCTGGCGACTGTCCGTGACGATCGCCTCGATGGGAACGTCGCGGTCCGGTGGAGGGCAGCCCAGCACTGCAGCCAGTTCGCTGAGCTGCAGCCGGATCATGCCGCATCCTCCAGGGCCGCCCGCACCGCCGCCTCGTCACTGAACGGCACGCGCTGCCCCTTCGATTCCTGCCACGCTTCGTGGCCCTTGCCGGCCACCAGCACGATGTCGCCCTCGCCGCTGTCACAGACAGCCTGGCGGATGGCCGCGCCGCGGTCCTCGAAGACCTGGGCTGCAGTGGGCTGCTGCAGGCCGCCCAGCATGTCCTGAATGATGGCGCCCGGCTCTTCGTTGCGCGGATTGTCCGAGGTCAGCACGACACGGTCCGCCAGCGATTCCGCGACCTGCGCCATCATCGGCCGTTTGCCGCGGTCACGGTCGCCGCCGCAGCCGAACACGCAGACGAGCCGGCCGTGGAGGTGGGCGCGAAGCGCCGTCAGTGCCTGCCGCAGTGCATCGGGTGTGTGCGCGTAATCGACGACCACGACCGGCTGATTACGCTCGCCGCCCAGACAGCGCATGCGGCCGGGCACGGCGTGCATCGTCTCGATCTGGTGCATGACCCGGGTCCAGGGCATACCCAAAAGGGCCAGCGTGCCGGCCGCCGCCAGCAGGTTGGAGAGGTTGAAGCCGCCGAGCAGCCCGGTGTGGACCTCGCCTCCACCCCAGGGGCTCGTCAGCAGCAGATCCATGCCGGAAGAGTCCATGTGCAGGACCGAACCCCTCAGTTCGCTGCTGCCGTTGGTGCCGTAGCTCAGCACCTCCGTGCCGTTGCGGATTTCGGCAATCAGCGACTTGCCCAATGCGTCATCCTGGTTGATGACGGCAAAGCGGGGGTGGCAGTCGAAAAACAGCCGGCGCTTCGCGGCGGCATACGCCTCCATCGTGCCGTGGTAATCGAGGTGGTCCCGGCTGAGATTGGTGAAGACGGCGGCGTCGAAGGCGATTTCGTCGCAGCGGCCCTGGTCCAGGGCGTGGGACGATACCTCGATGGCCACCTTTTCCACGCCCTCGTCGATACACCCCGCGAGCATCGCCTGCAGCGATATCGCGTCCGGCGTCGTCATCCCGATGCGTTTCAGAGCACCCAGTCGGCCATAGCCGACGGTTCCGATCAATCCCGCGTCGGTGCTGGTGCGCTGCCAGGCCTGCGCGATGAAATGCGCGGTCGATGTCTTGCCGTTCGTACCGGTCACGCCCGCGACGGTCAATTGCTCCGACGGGTAGTGGAAAAACCGGGCTGCCAGCGCCGCAACCCGCCGCCGCAGTTCCGGCACCGCAACCGCCGGGATGCCGAGCTCGGGCACCGGCGCCAGGCCGTCGTGGATCACGATGACCGCCCCGCGTGCCTCCGCCTGTGCTGCAAAGTCCAGCCCGTGCGTCACACCGCCGGTGACCGCGACAAAGGCGAAACCCGGCTCGATGCGCCGGGAATCCAGGTCCATGCCGGTGATCACGACGTCGGGAACGGCCTCGCACCAGCCCTCCAGCAGCGTGGCCACCGTCATTGGACAGCTCATGGCTCGATCTCCTGCGGCGCCATCGACGCCTGGGCGAGCACGTAATCGTCCGGCGGCACGTTCATCAGGCGCAGCGCGCCCTCCATGACCGTGGCGAACAGCGGGGCCGCCACCAGCCCGCCGTAATACTGGTCGCCCGAGGGGTCGTTGACCACGACCACGGCGACCAGCCGCGGGTCGCTGGCCGGCGCGAACCCGGCAAAACTGGCGATGTAGCGCGATGCGTAGCCGGCGGCGCTGGCCTTGCGCGAAGTTCCGGTCTTGCCCGCTACCCGGTAGTTCCCGACGCGCGCCGCCTTGCCGGTGCCCTCGGGTCCGGTTACCGTCTCGAGCATCGATGCCACCTGGCGGGCGATGGCGGGATCGAGGATCGACGTGGGTGGGTTCATCGCCCCCATCACCAGGCTGGGGCGGCGCAGGCGGCCCTCGTCGGCCAGCGCGGCAAAGGCTTCGGCAAGCTGCAGGGCCGTCACCGATATGCCATAGCCGTAGGACAACGTGGCCTGTTCCACGCGCCGCCAGCGCTGGTAGTTGCGCAGCACGCCCGCCGATTCGCCCGGGAAGCCGCTTCCGGTTACGTCACCGAATCCGAAGCGGTTGTAGGTATCCCACATGTGCTCGGGTGCGAGGTCGAGCGCGACCTTGGTCGCCGCCACATTCGAAGACTTGGTGATCAGGCGGGTGACGTCAATCGGACCGTAATTGTGGTGGTCGCTGATCGTGTGCCTGCCGATCCGGATCCGGCCGGGCGTGGTGTCGATGGGCGTGGTGGGGGTCCAGCGGCCGGTTTCGAGGGCCGAGGCGACCGCGAAGGGCTTCATCACCGAGCCGGGCTCGAACACGTCCGTGACGGCGCGATTGCGAAGGCCGTCGTTATCGATATCCGTGTGGTTGGGGTTGTAGGAGGGGTGGTTGACCATGGCCAGCACTTCGCCGGTCTTGACGTCCAGCAGCACGACGCTGCCGGAGCGCGCCCCGTGCTTTAGCACGGTCCGCTTGAGTTCCCGGTAGGCGAGATACTGCAGGCTGCGATCGATTGTCAGGCTCAGATGGCGGCCATGCTCGGCCTCGCGCACCATCTCTATCTCCTCCACCGTGCGGCCGAGGCGGTCCCGGATAATCCGCTTCAGCCCGGGTCGTCCCTGCAGCCAGTCGTTGTAGGCCAGTTCCAGGCCCTCCTGGCCCACGTCGTCGATGTTGGTGAAGCCGATTACGTGCGCAGTCACCTCGCCGGCGGGGTAAAACCGGCGGTACTCCTTTTGCAGGAACACACCGTGCAGGGCCAGGGCCTCGATTTCGGCCGCCACGTTCGGGTGCAGCCGGCGGCGCACCCACACGAACTCCCGGTTCGCGCGCTGGGTCAGGCGCCGCTCGATCTCCTCGGCTTCCACGCCGAGCACACGGGCCAGCGGCTCGATGTCCCCGGGCGCCTGCAGCAGTTCCTTCGGGTTGACCCACAGGGAATCGACCGGCGTGCTGACGGCCAGCGGCTCGCCATTGCGGTCGAGGATGTTGCCCCTGCGGGTGGCGACCTTCACCTCCCGCAGGTAGCGCGCCTCACCCTGGCCCTGCAGGAACTCGGTATCGACGACCTGCAGGTTGACTGCCCGCGCCACCAGCGCGATTGAACAGAGCAGAAACACGAGCAGGAAGGCATACAGCCTGCTGACCGGCACCATGTTCTGCGGGGCGGTACTCACGGTTCGACCACCAGGATGCGGGTCTCGGCGGGCGGCTCCATGCCCAGCCGCTCACGGGCCCTGCTTTCGACGTTGCTGGCGTCGGCCAGCCAGGCCTGTTCCAGTTGCAGGCGGCTCCACTCGGCTATGTAGGCGTCACGCTGCTCCTCGAGCGCGCTCAGTTGGACCGCCTGCCGACGGCTCTCGTGGCGGGCGTGAACCGCACCGAGCGCGCTGGCTACGACGGCCGCGAGGGCCAGCAGGACGATAATCAGGCGTACATTCAACCGAGCTTCTCCGCAATCCTCAACACGGCGCTACGGGCGCGGGGATTGGCGGAGAGTTCGTCTGCAGAGGGTTTGACGGCATTGCTCAACGGCTTCAGGACCGGCTTGTGGTCGGGATGCTGCGGTATGTTCCTGCGGACCCGGCCTGGTCGTGCGGCTTCTCGGATCGTCCGCTTGACCAGGCGGTCCTCGAGGGAGTGAAAACTGATGACAGCCAGCCTTCCTCCCGGGCGCAACAACCCAATCGCCACTTCCAGCCCCTTTGCCAACTGGGCCAACTCATCGTTGATATAAATGCGGATTGCCTGAAAGCACCGCGTTGCAGGGTGCTTGTTCTGTTCCCGGCGGCCGATGGTGTTCTCGATCAATCTCGCCAATTGACCGGTTGTTTCCAGCCGCTGCTGTTGCCGGGCCATCACGATGCTCCTGGCAATCCTGCGCGCATAGCGCTCCTCTCCGAACTCCCAAAACACACGGGCCAATTCCCGTTCCGGCGCCTCCGCCAGCCACTCTTTGGCGGATACGCCCTGTTGTGGGTTCATACGCATATCCAGAGGACCTTCCCCCATGAAGGAGAAACCCCGGACCGGATCGTCCAATTGAGGCGAAGAAACGCCGAGATCGAGCAGAATTCCATCCAGGCATTCTTCCACGCCCCACTCGCGGACGTAGCGTTCCATTTCCGCAAAATCCCCCTGGGCAATGAAGAAGCGCGGGTCGGTCTCCATCAGCTTCTTCCCGGCGGCTACCGCCTCCGGATCCCTGTCCAGGGAGAACAAGCGGCCTTTCCCGGACAAGCGGGCCAGTATCGCCCTGCTGTGTCCGCCTCTGCCAAAGGTGCCGTCCAGATATTTACCGTCCGGCCGGATGTTGAGCGCTTCCACCGTTTCTTCCAGTAGCACTGGCCGGTGTTGGTATTCGCCCATTACCTCCGTTTTTCACCCCTGGCTGTTATTCCCCCGCTCACACTACGAGCCGGGACATTTCTTCTGATGCAGCCTCGTCAAGGCTGCGTTCTTCTTCTACCCGTTTCTGGTTGAGAATCGTCTCGTTCCAGATTTCGAAGCGGCTGCCCATGCCCAGCAGCACGACCCGTTTTTCCAGGCCCGCCACCTGCCGCAGCGTCTGTGGAAGTTGAATCCGTCCGTTCGCATCCGGCTCAACCGCGCTGGCACTCCCCACCAATTTCCGTTGCAGGCTGCGATGGGCCGGGTTGAACGTGCTCAATCCCGTGACCTCGTCGCGCACGCGTTCCCATTCCGGTTCGGGATAGAGGTAAAGCGCCCCGGAGTCGAAAGCACTGTAGGTGAGCACCATCCGCCCCCCGCACGCTGCCTGGATCGCGTCCCGGTAGCGCATCGGTATGGCCAGACGCCCTTTTGCGTCCAGGTTGATGGCAGTTTCACCGAAATACACTTTCTTCCCACTAAAATGGCACTATTCACCACATATTCCCACCAAATTGCACAATAGATACTTCCGGGTCCAATGTCAAGCGCGCCAATGACTTAGCGGATGATCGGCTGGAATTGGAACATTGCGGTGGGGATTCGCCGGGCAGGAAATGTGGCGAAGCGAGGGTAGGCTGACCGGCGGCAGTGAAGCGGGAAAGTGGGAGCCGGCCGATAAGCCGGGTTCTGTCGTGGGCAATCATTCGTCTGGGGCCGCCGTCGCCGACGACCTCTAGCGACCTACCCGAAAGCGCCGCGGGCCACGGCATCGCTTTCCTATTTGGTCTTGCTCCGGGTGGGGTTTACCTAGCCGCAGCGTGTTGCCACCTGCGCGGTGCGCTCTTACCGCACCCTTTCACCCTTACCAGTTTCCTGGCGGTATACTTTCTGTTGCACTTTCCGTAGGCTCGCGCCCCCCAGGTGTTACCTGGCACCCTGCCCTGCGGAGCCCGGACTTTCCTCCCCCTCCGACCGCGATGAGCGGTCTGACGGAGCGATTGCCTGGCCGGCTCCCGGTGCCATTATCTCATGCTTTGGACGGATCCGGATGCCCGTGTAGGAGCGGCCTCAACCGCGATTGAAATCCTGGTGCATGGTCGATTCCTCTGAGGATGCTCATCGCGGCTGAAGCCGCTCCTACAGATCCCTCTGACCCCGGCTGTCGGAATTCAGGGCGTATCGTCCTTCCGGCCGCGGACCAGGGCCTGGTAAAGGGCGCGGCGCGATACGCCGTGCAGCTTCGCTGCGATCCGGGCGGCCTGGCTGGCGCCGACCTCATCCCCCAAGTCGGAGGCGAGCGCAAGCGCGGCGTCAAGGACGTCGCCCTTGCTGGCTTCAGCGCCCGCCACGACCAGCACGAACTCCCCCTTACGCTGGTTGGGGTCGCCTTCCACGCGCTCGAGAAGGTCCGACAGCGTACCCCTCAGCACCGTTTCGAACTGCTTCGTCAGTTCCCGGCAGACCGCGGCCGGCCGGCCCTGGCCGAAAACGTCACCGAGATCGGCCAGGCAGGCTTTGACGCGATGACTGGATTCGAAAAACACCATCGTCCGCGACTCCGTTCGCAGCCCGGACAGGCGCTTCAGCCGGGCAACCTGGCGGGCGGGCAGGAATCCTTCGAACACGAAGCGGTCTGTGGGCAGGCCGCTTACGGACAGAGCCGCCGTCACAGCGCTGGGGCCCGGGACGGCAGCGACTTCGATCCCGCTTGCCGCCGCCAGCCTGACCAGTCGGTAACCCGGGTCGGACAGCAGGGGCGTGCCGGCGTCCGAAACCAGCGCGATCGTCGCGCCCTTCCCGATACGCTCGATCAGGCGTGGGGCCTGCTGCTCCTCGTTGTGTTCATGCAGGGCAACGAGGGGCCGGTCGATGCCATGTCGCCTCAGCAGCAGGCGTGTATGCCGCGTGTCCTCGGCGGCAATCAGGTCCGCCTCCGCCAGCACGGCGAGGGCCCGCAGGGTAATGTCGTCGAGATTGCCGATGGGCGTCGCGACGATATACAGGCGACCGGGGGCGCGTTGCTCCTTCATGGCCCGACATTATGAATCAAGCCGGCCGAGGTTGCGGTATCATTTCCACCCATGCAACGATCCGATCCGTGGCGCCGATGACCTACCGTACCCGAACCGGGAATGCCCCGGTCGAGCTTCCCGGCCGCCGCAACCACCGGCCCTGGCGGCTGTTGCCGACCCTGCTTTGCCCGCTGCTGGTCTGGTTGATCACTGCCTGCACGACGATGGAGCCGCCGGTCGCTGCCGAACCGGCCCGCCCATCCGATGCCGCAGCGGCCTATGCACGCGGCGACTATGCGGAAGCCGCCGAAAGCTGGCAGCGCGAGGCGCTGAACGCCCCGCAGAAACAGGCCTCACGCCTGCGGGTGAGCGCCGCGGATGCGTGGCTGCTGGACGGCGAACCGGAGAACGCTCAGCGCCTGCTTCGCTGGATCGCCCGCGCGGATCTCGGGCCGGGAGACCAGGCCAGGCTCGACCTCGTGCTTGCGGATCTGGCCCTGCTCAAGCAACGGCCGGATGAAGCCGACGCGCTGCTGCGGTCGGCGCGTGCCGCGCTGCCCGCGGCCTCGGAGAAGCGTTACGAGGGCCTGCTCGCACGCACCCGGGCGATGATCGCCAGCCCGGGGTCGAGGAACATCGCCCGAGCCGCGCGACTCGCCGGCGACATGCAATCCTACGACTCCGTACGCGCACTGGAGATCATGCAGGACCTGGCGGGCGTGTCTTCCGGCGAACTGGCCATCCGCGCCG
The DNA here is from genome assembly GCA_937995275.1 of uncultured Lysobacterales bacterium. Lineage (GTDB taxonomy): Bacteria > Pseudomonadota > Gammaproteobacteria > Xanthomonadales > SZUA-36 > CALKKN01. The sequence goes on from CALKKN010000129.1 coordinate 10,861, forward strand.
AGAATCCACGCGCCGAGCGGCAACTGACCGGCTGGCTCGACCTCGCGCTGACCATTCGCCAGAACCTGGTGGTGCCCGATGGCGTGAGCCAGGCGATCGCCGACTGGAAAGTCCGGCACCCGACCCATCTGCTCGACGAATCCCAGGCCCTCGACACCTGGCTGCGCTACCGGCAGACTTTCTCGCCGCCACGCCGCACCGCGGCGCTGCTGCCGGCCAGCGGGCGTCTCGCCGCAGCGGGCGAGGCAGTCAGGGACGGGCTGATGACCGCTTACCTGGCGCAACCGGGCGGCGCCGAGTTGCTCCTGTTCCCGACCGACGACGATACGCAGTCCGCCATCGCGGGGTATTTCAGCGCGCTGGACGCTGGCGCCGAGTGGATCGTGGGCCCGCTGCAACGGGATGCCGTCGAGGCCATGGTGAACCTGGCCGGGCTGACGACGCCGGTGCTGGCCCTGAACGACCTGCCCGCGGATTTTGTCCTTCCGCCCGGACTCGGCGGACGCCTGTCGGGCATGTCCCTGTCGCAGGAAGCCGAAGCCGTAGCCGCCGCGGCCCACGCCACCGCATCCGGCTTCGAGCGCGCCATCGTACTGGCGCCGGAGAGCGTCTGGGGGGAGCGGATGGCCGCGGCATTCGAAGCCGAATTCCTACAAGGAGATCGGCAAATCGTGGCTGCGGCGCGGTACCTTGAAAGTCAGAATGATCACAGTTCGGTGCTGGAGCGCGTCCTGCAGATCGACGCAAGCAAGGCGCGCAAGGCGCGCCTGGAGAATACGCTCCAGGTGCCGTTGGAATTCGAACCCGCGAGGCGCGAGGACGTGGACGTGATCTTCATGGCCGCCAGTTCACTGCAGGCGAAGCTCATCAGGCCGCAGCTGCGGTTCCTGGACGCTGGCGACATCACCGTGTACGCCACGGGCCGGGTGTTCTCGGGCCAGCCGGATCCTGCCGGCAACCAGGATCTGGACGGCGTGCGCTTCCCCGCAGTGCCCTGGGAACTGCAGCACACCTCAAAGGACTCGATACCGGAGCTGGCCAGCCTGAGAGGGGGTTCCATGGGCGCGCTGTTTGCCATCGGACAGGACGCCTGGAACGTGCTTCCGTGGCTTGACCTGATGCGTGGGGATGGCGACTTCGCGTTTCCCGGCGCCTCGGGCAGCTACCGCATGGGTCGGGGCGGCGGCCTGATCCGCGAGCCGGCTTGGGCCGAGTTCCGCGGCGGGGTGCCGCAGCCGCTGCCGCCGCCGCGAATGGTGGCCACAGAGGGCTGGTCCGACCGCGAACCTCTGTGAGGCTCAGCGCCCGGCAGCAGGGCAGCCGCTGGGAGCGAGCCGCGGAGTCCTTCCTGCGCCGCCGCGGGCTCCGGACACTGGCGCGCAACTTCCACAGCCGTTTTGGCGAGATCGACCTCGTCATGCTGGAAGAATCCGTCCTGGTGTTCGTGGAGGTGCGCTATCGCCGCAACGACCGTCACGGTTCAGGGGCCGACACCGTGACCCGGAACAAGCAGCTCCGCCTGGTCAGCGCTGCCCGGCAGTACTTGCGTCATCACGCGGACCATGCCCGACGCGCCTGCCGCTTCGACGTCGTGTCCATCGGCAACGGAACCGAGGGGGCCGAACTGCAGTGGATCCGGGCAGCATTCGATGCGGACTGACCTCTTCGCGCCCCGGACCGGCCTGGAAGCTCACAGCACCTGTTGCAGGCCCGCCAGCACCAGCATCGCGTAGAAGGCCGCGATAACGTCGTCGAACATGATCCCCAGCCCGCCGCCCAGGCGCTTTTCGATCTGCCGGATGGGCCAGGGCTTGAGAATGTCGAAAAAGCGGAACAGAAGAAAAGCCGCCAGCCACCAAGCGCCGCTCACCGGCACCAGCGCCACCGTCAGCCAGAAGCCCACCATTTCGTCCCAGACGATGCCCCCGGGATCGTGCTGCCCGAGCCTGCGACTGGCCGCTCCGCACAAGTACACGCCGGCCAGGAACAGCAATATCAGGGCCATACCGTAGCCGATCGGCGGCAACTGTTTCAGGCACCAGCCGGGCGGCACGGCGAGCAGTGTGCCCACGGTGCCCGGAGCCCGGCGCGCCAGGCCGGACCCGAAGCCGAAGGCGAGAAAGCCGGTCGGCGTTCGCAGGGCCACCCGCCGCACATCCGAATCCGTTTCGAACAGCCTGCTCATCCTGCCCCGTCCGCGTCGTCGCCAAAGTGCTCGTAGCCGGTCTGCGGCGGGTCGTAAAGCGCGCCTCCCGGCCCGCGGACGATTAACCCGGCGGAAGCCGTAATCGACCCGATGACGGTCAGTTCGGTGCCGGCAGCGCCGGCCAACTCGCCCAGCCGATCGGCGTCTGATGGCGGCAGGGTAAAGCACAGTTCGTAGTCGTCGCCGCCGGACAACTGCAGCGGCCACCGTTGCCGCTCCGGCATGGAAGCCATGCTGGCGGGGCACGGCAAGCGGTGGAGGTCCAGTTCGGCGCCGGCGCCGGAAGCCTCCAGCACGTGCCCCAGGTCCGCAAGCAGGCCGTCGGAGACATCGATACAGGCTGTCGCAAGCCCGCGCAGGGCCCGGCCCAGCCGCAGCCGGGGCCGGGGAAATTCCAGCGCCGCCAGGTCGCGCGCGTCCGGTTGGCCGCCCGATGCGATGACCTGCAGCGCGTGAGCCGCCGCGCCCGGCCTGCCCGAAACAACGACCAGGTCGCCCGGGGCCGCGCCCGAGCGGCGCAACTCCCGGCCCGGCTCCACCAGCCCAAGTGCGGTAACGCAGACGTTGAGCGGCCCGGAGGTGACGTCGCCGCCCGCCAACAGGATCCCGGTTTCGCTGGCCAACTCCGCCACGCCCCGAGCGAATGAATCGAGCCAGCCCGGGTCCGATCGCGGCAGGGTCAGTGACAGCAGAAACCAGGCCGACTCGGCGCCCATGGCGGCAAGGTCGCTGAGATTCACGGCCAGGGCCTTGTGCCCGATGGCCGCGGGGCTGGCGCCGGCGGGGAAATGGACGCCCTCCACGAGGCTGTCCGTGCAGGCAGTCATCTGCAAGTTCCCGGGCATCTCGAAAATGGCCGCGTCGTCCCCGATGCCCAGCACGCAACCGTCTCCGTACCGAGCGTCCGGAACAGTGATGATGTCCTGCAACCGTCGGATGAGATCGAATTCGCGCATCGTTGTCAGCCGGTGCCGGCCTCACCGCCACGCCACTGGCGGGCAGCTTTGTCCAGCACCGCGTTGACAAAGCTGTGTCCCTGTTCGGAGCCGAATCGCCGCGCCAGGTCGATACACTCGTCCAGAACCACCGCCACGGGCAGATCCGGGCAGTTAAGCAACTCGAAAGCGCCAATCCGCAGTACGACCCGCTCCATCAGGTCCACGTGTCCCAGGGGTCGGTCGAGGAAGGGCTGCAATTCGTTGTCCAGACCGTCCTGTCCGGAAATGACGCCGCGCAGCAGCATTTCGAAATGCGCCTCGTCCACCCCGGTCATGTCCTGCGCAGCCCGGAACTGGCGCAGGATCTCGTCGGCCTCCTGGCCGGTGACCTGCCACTGGTAAAGTGCCTGCAGCGCCCTGCGGCGGGCGCGTCGGCGCGGCTCGAACCGGCTGATGTCGCTCATCCGCTGGAAAGGTGCTCCAGGTGGGCGTCGAGGGCGCGCAGTACTGCGACCGATTCGATCGCCGTCATGGCCGCGTCGAACCCCTTGTTGCCCTCGCCGGTGCCGGCACGTTCCAGCGCCTGTTCGACGGTATCGGTGGTGAGCACCCCGAAAGTCACCGGGATTCCCCGGTCGAGCGCAACCCGGCTCAGGCCACGCGCGCATTCGCCCGCCACGAAATCGAAATGCGGCGTTCCGCCGCGCACCACGGCGCCCAGCGCGATCACGGCATCGTACTGGCCCGACGCCGCCAGGCGGTCGGCGGCCAGCGGCAGCTCGAACGCACCGGAAACCCACACCAGCACCTGCCGCTGCGGGTCGGCGCCGCGGCGCTCCAGGGCGTCACGGGCGCCGGCCAGCAGTTGCTCAACGATGAATCCATTGAACCGGCTCGCGACGATCGCCATGCGCAGATCCGGCGGTACCTCGGTCGGCGAAATTTCCTTCACGGGCCTTCCTCCGTGTTGCCGTGCGTTTCGATGTATTCGACCACTTCCAGCCCGAAGCCCGCCAGGCCGGTGAGCTTCTTCCATGGCGCGCTCAGCACGCGCATCTTCCGGATTCCGAGGTCAGCGATGATCTGCGCGCCGATGCCGTAGGTTCGCAATTCCCGCGAGCGCCGGTTGTCGCCATTGGCGTGGATTGCAGGTTCCGGAATCTGCCTGAGCAGGCGCAGTGTCGCGTCATCGTCCATGTGGCTGCCCAGTACCAGGACCAGCCCTGCCCCGCTGGCGTCGACCTCGGCCAGGGCCGTCCGCAACGGCATGCCGAAATCCGCGCGGTGGATGGACAGCACGTCGCTCAACGGGTTCTGCACGTGTACCCGGACCATGAACGGTTCGTCTGGAGCGATGCTGCCGCGCAGCAGGGCCAGGTGGAGCCGATCTTCGATCGTGTCGCGATAGGCGTGCACTTCGAACGACCCGAAATCCGTTTCAACCTGCTGCACGGACACCTTTTCGACCGTCTTCTCGTTCTCCATCCGGTAGTGGATGAGATCGGCGATGGTGCCGATTTTGAGGTCATGGTCACGGGCGAACTGCTCGAGTTGCGGGCGCCGTGCCATGCTGCCGTCCTCGTTGAGGATTTCAACCAGCACGGCGGCGGGTTCCAGCCCTGCCAGCATGGCGAGGTCCACACTCGCCTCGGTGTGGCCCGCGCGGGCCAGCACGCCGCCCGGTTGGGCCATCAAGGGGAATACATGGCCGGGCTGTGACAGGTCCTCGGCCCGCGCATCGGGTTTGGCGGCCGTGCGGATAGTGTGCGCCCGGTCATAGGCAGAAATCCCGGTGGTGATGCCTTCCGCGGCCTCGATGGACACGGTGAAGTTGGTCGCGAAGCGCGCCTGGTTCTGGTTGACCATCAACGGCAAGCGCAGCTGCCGGCAACGCTCGCGGGTCAGCGGCTGGCAGATCAGGCCGCGGCCGAACCGGGCCATGAAGTTGATGTCTTCGGGCCGCACCTTGGAGGCGGCCATGACCAGGTCCCCCTCGTTTTCCCGGTCTTCGTCATCCATCAGCACCACCATCCGTCCTGCGCGGATGTCGTCCAGCAGTTCAGGGATGCTGTTCAGTGCGGAGTCGTTCGCCATGGCCTAGCCTTCACCCATTTCGGGGCCACTGTCCGCGTCCCCGAGCGAGGGATCGTAAAGGCGCTCCAGGTAGCGCGCCACCAGGTCGACTTCGAGGTTGACCGGATCACCGTCGCTCAGATCGCCCAGCGTCGTCACCTCCAGCGTGTGGGGGATCAAGCAGACCGAGAAGTTGCAGCCGTCGACTTCGTTGATGGTGAGGCTGACGCCGTCCAGGCACACCGAACCCTTTCGCGCGATGTATTTTGCCAGTGACGAGGGCACTTCGAACTCGAGGCGTTCCGCGCGTGCGTCCGAATGCCGCGACACCAGGCGGGCCATGCCGTCCACATGGCCGGTGACGAGATGGCCGCCGAGACGCTCCCCGGCGGCCAGGGCCAGTTCCAGGTTGACCTGCTGGCCCTCGGCGAGCGCCCCGAGCGTCGTAAGGCTGAGCGTTTCCTGCGAGACGTCGGCCGAGAAGCCCTCCCGGTCCGGATCCAGCATGGTCAGGCAGGCGCCGGATACGCAGACGCTGTCGCCCGCGCGCGCGGTCTCCAGTTGCAGGTCGGGGCAGGAGACGGTCAGCCGGCAGTCGCCCCCGACCTCGGTTCTCCGTGTGATGGTCCCTTGTGCCGTGACGATTCCGGTAAACATGTTCAGTTCCTGTTCGCGGGCTGCAGCCGGATTCGCAGGTCGTCACCGAACCGGGCTGTCTCCACCAGTTTAAAGTGCGTTCTTTCCGCCATCGATTCAAGCGGACCGAGCCGGAAGGGGCCAGGGCCGCCCTCCCCCAGCAGCACCGGTGCCTGGTAGATCAAGACCTCGTCCACCAGGCCGGCTTCGAGCAGTGCGCCGCACAGCCGTCCGCCCGCCTCGACCTGGACTTCGTTGATCTCCCGGCCGGCCAGCGCCTTCAGCAGTTCGCCCAGGTCGACGCCCCCTGCCGCTGCCGGCAGGGGTAGCGCCTCGATGCCCAGGTCAGCCAGCGCGGCGGGCACCTCGCGGCTGCAGTCACCGGCCAATACCGTGATCTCCGGACCGTCCAGGATGCGGCTGCCGGGCGGTATCCGCCAACGGCTGTCTGCCACGACCCGCAGGGGCTGCAGGACGGGCCCTTCGACGCGGGCGTTCATCCGGGGATTGTCCGCCAGCACCGTGCCGATCCCGGTCAGTATCGCCGAGGATCGCGCCCGCCAGCGCTGCACATCGCGTCTCGATTCCGCATTGCTGATCCACTTGCTCTCGCCCGAGGGCAGCGCGGTGCGGCCGTCCAGGCTAATGGCGCTCTTGACGCGAACCCAGGGGCGCCCCTTGCGCATGCGCGAGAAGAAGCCGCAGTTCAGGGCCTCGGCCTCGTCCACCAACAGCCCTGCCTCGACCTCTATGCCGCCGGCCCGCAGGCGCTCGATGCCGCCGCCGTCCACCGCCGGGTTGGGGTCCGTGCTGGCGATGACCACCCGCGCGAGGCCCGCCTCCAGCAGCGCGTCCACGCACGGCGGGGTGCGGCCGTGGTGGCTGCAGGGTTCGAGCGTGACGTAGGCCGTCAGCCCGCCTACCGAGCGGCCCGCGTCCCTCAGGGCGACGATTTCGGCATGCGGCCCACCGGCCCGTTCGTGCCAGCCGCGGCCGACGATGGACCCGGAATCCGCGATCACACAGCCGACCCGTGGATTGGGGTCGGTCGTAAACAGACCCCTTTCGGCCAGTTGCAGGGCGGTGGCCATGCATTCGCGATCGAAATCGGAAAAGCTCACTTGCCGTGCCGTTCGTCGGCCCCGGGTTTCGGTTCCAGCAGGGAGATCTGACGCTTGTCGTTGTCACCCGGCGCCGATCGCTCCAGCCGCTCGATGACGTCCCGGAAGGCCTGAACGTCTTCGAACCGCTTGTAGACGGAGGCGAAACGGACATAGGCCACCTGGTCCAGCCTGCTCAGCTCGCGCATGACCCACTCACCGACCAACGAGCTGGGAATTTCGGAGTCCTCCACCGTGCTGATCTGCCGCAACAGGGCGCGGATGGTCCGCTCGAGTTCGCGGGTCTCCACCGGACGCTTCTCCAGCGCGCGCAGCATGCCGGTGCGCAGCTTCTCTTCGGAAAAAGCCTCCCGCGTGCCGTCAGACTTGATGATGCGCGGCGCCTTGATTTCCGGCGCCTCATAGGTATTGAATCTTGAACCACACTCCTCGCATTGGCGGCGCCGCCTGATCTGCAAGCCATCGCGGGTCAGCCGGGAATCGACCACCCGGGTACTGTCATGGCTGCAAAAAGGACACCACATCAGGAAACCAGCCTAATCGGCGTAAACCGGGTGCTTGCCGCACAGCGCCAGGGCGCGACTCTTGGCGTCCTGCTCTACAGCGTCATCGCCCAGGCTGTCCAGTACGTCGCAGATGATTTCGGCCAGTTCCTGGCAGTCCGCAACGGTAAATCCACGGGTTGTGATCGCTGGCGTGCCCAACCTCAGGCCGCTGGTCACGAAGGGCGAGCGGGGCTCGCCGGGAACGGTGTTCTTGTTAACCGTTATGAAAGCGCGTCCGAGTGACTCTTCTGCTTGCTTGCCAGTGAATTCCCAGCCAATAAGGTCCACCAGGAGCAGATGGTTGTCGGTGCCGTTCGAAACGATTTTGTAACCACGCTCCATTATGACTGCTGCCA